>VGNW01000029.1 GCA_016865955.1 Chloroflexota bacterium
CAGCAGCGGCGCCATCCCTTTGAAATCGGGGCCTGACACGCCCGGCGGCGTTGCCTCCGCCTGCCCGCGCAGTTCCGTGACGACCCTCTGCGTCTCGCTTTCGTAGTCACGATAGCCTTCGACGGCTTTCACCAGATTGGGAATCAAATCATGCCGCCGTTTGAGCTGCACATCCACCTGCGACCAGCCCTGTTTCATCCTGTTGCGGAGATTGATCAGGCTGTTGTACACAGTCCACACCCAGCCGGCAGCCAGCACCGCCAGGAATCCGGCAGAGGCTATAACGAAAGGCTGCCAGCTCAACCCCGCGTTGTCGCTCAGAATATGCTGAGCTACCGCGCCGCCGATAGCGCACATCAACCCGAGCACGAGAAACACCCAGAACCAGCGACCGTACCCGGCGCTGACCTGCTTCTCGGTGCGGGTGGAGATGAGAAACATGGGGGCATTTTTATCGTGAGCAATTTCAGCCGCGACCACATCCTGTCGTTCCCTTGCCTGCCCCACCACATACAGCGCAGTATGAAGGGGCAGCGCAGTCTCGTGGAAACGCCGCTTATGGGTGGAGTTGGCTATCTCGCTCTGCGGACCTTTGCCAAAGTATAGAGGGCTGCTCCGCGAAGCGGTCTCGTCGAACGTTTCGACGCCATGGATTTTAGCGCCGTCAGGCACGATGCGTATGATGCCGGTATCGTCCTTCAGATAGAAGGGGATAGACTGGCTGTCTCCCGCTACCTTCGTCCAGCCGCTCTCCGTGCGCGTGCGGGTCTGGGTGCGCCCCTTGGAGTCGGTATAGGTCTCCGTTACCGTCCTCGACCAGTGCTCCTCAACCTGCCAGTCATACTGTACGCAGGAAGCGCCCGCCAGATAAGAGGTCAGCGGCGTCTCGCTTTCGGCGGTGCCCTTGAGTTCGGCCAGGCCGATGAATACGCCCTGCGTCTTCGATGTGGGGAGGTCATCGATGAGACGCTTGCGCCGCAGCGCCCAGAATACGCCAACCAGGCAGCCCAGAGCGGCGAGGCTGCCGAGGACAACCGATAACAGAGTGAAAATTCCCGAATCCACGCATCAATTGTAAGCCACAAACGAGCCCTCGGTCAAAACCACTTCCCCGCTCGCTGCTTCCTTCGCTCGCTGGGGATGATAGCATCACACAAGGAGCTAAAGGGGGGAAAGCTGTTGGGCGATGAAGGTCTTGAACCTCCGACTTTCTGTGCGTAAATGTGATTGAAGCTGTGCTGCCTTATACTGTAAAGTGTTATTTCAGCTCCCAAATATGGCTCTTAAGTCTTACCATATACTGGAAAATGATGTGTCATGTCGTTGAGTATGTTTGACAAATGTTTTACACTTCTATTCACAGCATGAAGCACTACAAAAAACCGTGCAATCTAGCTGTAGAATGCAAAGGTAAAAGCCAGGCTAGATAGTACTGCTTCTGAGCAAACCGTGCTTCCAAGGTTATATCATTCTCCCATGACCTTGGAGAACATATATCTTGCGACTGATCTCGATAGTCTCGGGGAGAAACCAAATATTGCATTTGTCAGACCAGGAGCAACAAATGTTTTGCCTTTTTTCAGAGCATTAAAGCCAGACTTCGCAACCTTGGCAGCATCCATCTTCCTCATTTTCGCGGCTTTTGATTGTGGTGGGAAATTCCCTCTCTCATAGAATTTTGTTTGTACGACCCCTGGGCACAGACAAGTAATGGTAATCCCTGTTCCACGGAGTTCTGTCGCCAGTGCTTCTGAAAAACTCAGGACGAAAGATTTACTGGCTGCATAGAGAGACGATTTTGGGACGGGGATGAAAGCAACCATAGAAGATACATTCAGAATCTTGCCTGAATTGCTTTTCAGCATCTTCATGAGGAACAATTTGGTTAAACAGGTCAGTGAAGTAATATTAACCTGTAGCATCTCGAGTTCTTCGTGCAGGTTTGTTTCGGAAAAGTTGCCATAGATATCATAACCGGCATTATTCACAAGTACGTCCGCATCAATATGTTCTTTCTCAAGTTCAGCTAATAGCTCTTGTGGCGCTTCTGGCTTGGACAGGTCTTTGACCAATACCTTTACCTTCGTTCCATGTTTGTTCTCAAGCTCCTTCTTTAAGTCCTCAAGCCTATATCTGCTTCTTCCACAACCACGATGTTCTTTCCATCCTCAGCAAATAGCTTAGCCAGCTCATAACCGATACCGCTAGAAGCTCCAGTCACAAGGGCGTACCTATCCTTGCTGCCTATCATATCGCCTCCTTTCCAGAAGATTACTATAATTCTTGCGACATTCTACCGCGCAATGTGTACTATCACAAGAAGTCCATAGTCCACCGTTTCGTGCTACCCCGTGACGTTGAGAATGTTTGACACTTGAAAATAAATAAGCCCCTGGTTGTGTCCAGAGGCTTAATTTTACGTTTAAAAAATGGTGGGCGATGGAGGTCTCGAACCTCCGACCTTCTGTGTGTAAAACAGACGCTCTAACCGCTGAGCTAATCGCCCACATGGCGCGCTTGGCGGGACTCGAACCCGCGGCCTTAGCCTCCGCAGGGCTACGCTCTATCCAATTGAGCTACAAGCGCGTTTTCTCTTTTGTGGGTAGGTTGGAGCACCTGCTCCAACCAATTATCCGCCTTCACCCCCTTTAGAAAAGGGGGAAAGAGGCATCGGGCACAGTGCACTGTGCCCCTACATTTTCATTTTTCAATTTGCACTTTGCCATTTCAATGGTGCCGAGGGTGAGATTTGAACTCACACGTCCTTTCGAACACTACGCCCTGAACGTAGCGCGTCTGCCATTCCGCCACCTCGGCATACCACATGCAATTATAGCGTGTCGGTTTATGAGGGTCAAACACTGGGGAGCTAGCAGCAGTCAGCGATACCGCTCTACGAAGCGCCCCATGCGGCGGAGCGCTTCCTCTATATCGGCAAGCGCCGTGGCATAGCAGCAGCGCACATAGCCCTCTCCGCACTCACCGAAGGCTGAGCCGGGAACCACCGCTACCTTCTCCTCGACCAGAAGTTTTTCGGCAAACTCGTTCGAGGAGAGTCCGGTAACCTTCACCGAGGGGAAACAGTAGAACGCGCCCTTGGGCTCGAAGCAGGCTAACCCGATGTCGTTGAACCCTTTGACCATGACACGACGGCGCCGGTCATAGTCGGCGACCATCTCCAGACATGCGTCCTCTCCGGATTTCAGAGCCTCGATAGCCGCCATCTGCCCCATTATCGGGGCGCAGAGCATGGTATATTGATGCACCTTGGTCATCGCCTCTATAATCTCGGGGCTGGCGGCAGCGTATCCCACGCGCCATCCCGTCATAGCGTATGCCTTGGAGAACCCGCCCAGCAGTATGGTGCGTTCCTGCATCTGGGGAAGGGTGGCTGCACATGTGTGCTCGATGCCGTACACCAGGCGGGCATATATCTCATCGGAGACCATTATCAGGTCGTGTTTCTTAGCCACCTCGGCAATCGCACCTAATTCCCTGCGGCTCAGAACCGTACCCGTGGGATTATTGGGATAGCCGACGAGGATGGCTTTGGTGCGCTCGGTTACGCGCCTCTCCATATCAGCAGCCTTCACCTTGAACTCGTTCGCCACCGAGGTCGGGACGGGGACGAATACACCTCCGGCGAGCACGGTGCAGGGCTGATAAGATACATAGCTGGGCTCGGGACAGAGAACCTCGTCTCTGGGATTAAGGATAGACCTCAGGGCGAGGTCAAGCCCCTCGCTTACGCCCACAGTGATGAGAATTTCGGTTGCCGGGTCGTACTTCAGACCGTACTGGGCATTAAGGGAACGTGCGATTTCCTGTCTGAGCTCCAGCATGCCGCGGTTCGAGGTATACATCGTATACCCCTTCTCGAGGCTGTAGATGCCCGCCTCGCTGATATGCCACGGCGTGGTGAAATCAGGCTCGCCCACGCCCAGGGAGATAGCGCCTTCCATAGTGGTAAGAAGGTCGAAGAATTTTCTGATGCCCGAAGGCGAAATCCCCGCCACGCGGTGCGAGACAACGCTGCGGGAACGTTTGGAGTTAACCGAGGTTCTGGCAGACATATATAAGCCTCCTCTGCTAGAAGGTCAGCGGTTGACGCTTTCCCTTCTCTCCGCCGCTGTCTAAAATCTCCCCGTCTTCTTTATATCTCTTGAGCAGAAAGTGAGTGACCGTACCCTGCACCGATTCCAGGGTAGCCAGCTTCTGCCAGACGAACGCCGCCGTCTCGTGCATGGTCTTGCCCACGACCAGTACAGCCAGGTCGTAAGTGCCCGAGACCAGATATACCGTCCTCACCTCCGGGAAACGGTAGATACGCTCGGCAATGGCATCGAAGCCCACATTCCTCTGAGGCTGGATTTTGACCTCGATGAGCGCCTGCACCTCTTCCTCGCCGAGCCTCTCCCAGTTGACTATCGTCTTGTATTTGACGATGACGCGTTCTTTCTCCGCCTTCTCGATGGATTTCTCGACCTCTTTCACAGGCAGACTGGTCATGGTGGCTATTTGCTGCGGTGTTGCTCTGGCGTCCTTCTCCAGTATTTTGAGCACTTCCTTGTTCATGATTTGACCACCCCCTCTGAGATAAATCCGGTTATTATTTCCAGACTCTGAAACAGCACTAAAAGTTCCGCTCCTCTGCATTTTCCATTTTTCATTTTGCAATTTTCAATTTGCATTTCTAGAGCTTTGGTCTCTCCTTATGCCATTCCGTCGCCTGCTCATAGGCATAGGCAACCCGGAACAATGTCTCCTCGGAGAAAGGCTTGCCGATAATCTGCAAGCCTGCGGGCAAGCCATCGACAAATCCTGCGGGCACCGATATTCCGGGTATTCCCGCGATATTCATCGGCATGGTGCAGACATCGCTCAGATACATCTGAATCGGCACGTCCGTCTTCTCACCGATGCGGAACGGCACGGTGGGAGAAGTCGGCGTAACCAGCGCATCGCATCTGGTGAAAGCCGCAGCGAACTCACGGCTTATCAATGTGCGCACCTTCTGCGCCTTGACATAGTAAGCCTCGTAGTACCCCGCAGAGAGAGCGTACGTCCCCAGCATGATGCGCCGCTTCACCTCCGCGCCGAAGCCGTATTGGCGGGTCTTCTCCATGGCATCCCACATATTCTCAGCTTCCCTCGCCGAGAAGCCGTATTTAACACCATCGTAGCGCGCCAGGTTCGCCATCGCCTCCGAAGGCGCAATGATATAGTAGCACGCCAGTGCATAGGGCGTAGAGGGCAGCGAGATTTCCCAGTCGATTTTTGCGCCAAGTTCCTCAAGTTTAGCAATAGCTTTCTTTATCGCCTGCTCTACACCCTTCTCCATACCCTTGACGAAATATTCCCTGGGCACGCCCAGACGCATTCCTTTAAGGTCGGGGATCAGTGACTTCGTATAGTCCGGCACCGCCTGATTGACCGACGTGGAATCTCGCGGGTCATGCCCCGCGATGATATTCATCACCAGCGCACAGTCGGTCACATCCCTGGTCAGTGGCCCTATCTGGTCTAAGGAGCTGGCAAAGGCAACCAGTCCGTATCTCGAAACGCGTCCGTAGGTTGGCTTCAGACCCACCACGCTGCAAAAGCCCGCAGGCTGGCGGATGCTGCCGCCCGTATCCGAGCCCAGGGCATAGACAGCCTCGCCTGCCGACACCGATGCCGCCGAGCCGCCGCTGCTGCCCCCGGGGACCCGTTCCAAATCCCAGGGGTTGTGCGTGGTAAAGAAAGCGGAGTTCTCCGTTGACGAACCCATAGCGAATTCATCCATATTCCCCTTGCCCACCATCACCATTCCCGCCGACTTCAGTCTCTCCACCACGGTAGCATCGTAAGGAGGCACGAAGCTCTCCAGCATCTTCGAAGAGCAGGTGGTCTTCACGCCTCTGGTGCACATGTTATCCTTTATCAGCGCCGGAATCCCGGTTAATGGAGAGGCATTTCCAGCTTTTATGCGCTCATCGGCCTTTTTTGCCTGAACCAGGGCTACGTCGTCAGTTACGGTGACGAACGCTCGCACCTTGGCATCCACAGCATGAATGCGTTCCAGCACGGCTTTAGTAAGTTCCATCGAGGACAGTTCGCGCTTCTTGAGCAGCTCGTGCGCCTCATGAATTGTAAGGTCGTGTCTTTGCATATTTCCTACTTCGCAATACCAAGATACTCGCTGTACTCCACCAGACGGGCAAGCGCCTTGGCTGCTCTCTCCGGCGTAGGGAAATGGAGCAGATGAGTCTCTTCCAGCTTTTTATAGAGCTTCCCTTTTCTGGCGTTGGGAATGCCCATGTTAGCCAGTATAACCGGCTTCCGGTACCTGTCCCGCAATTCCATCAATTTGTCCATTTCACGCGATTCGTTGCCCTCCTGAGCATCCATCCACTGTTCAACGGCTTCCTTGAAATCAGAGGATATGGGAACCCAGACAGCATAGTTCATGGATGCACCGCCGCCACCTATCACCACTGTGGCATCGAAATTATCATCCTCAATCAGAGGCCAGACACAGTTGTAGTCAAAGAAATCGCCGCCGGTTTCGACGGGATTGACGCGCGACCATCTCCCCGACATAAGGGAATTCAATTTGCTCATCGTCCCCGGCGACAGTGCAGGGAGCCTCAGCCCCTGTCCCATCAGAGCGTCTGCCGTTATTACCGCCGCGCCGCCTCCGGTCGAATAAACTCCCACCCTTCTTCCCCTGGGTTTCGGTTGCCCCAGGAGAATTAAAGCCATATCTACCAGCTCTTCAATTTCGTCTACTCTGATGACGCCTGCTTGCTTGAATGCCGATTCGGAGACCACATCGGAACCTGCGAGCGAAGCGGTATGGGACCGGGCTGCTATAGCTCCAGCCTCCGTCCGCCCTGCTTTCAGGATAACTACTGGCTTCCTCTTGGTAATCTCCCTTGCCAGCTTGAAGAAACGCCTGCCTTCCCTCAAGCCCTCGACATAGCCCAGGATAATCTGCGTCTCCTTATCCTGTCCCACATATTCGAGGTAATCCTCGAAGTGCAAATCCGCCTCATTGCCGCTGCTGATGTATTTGCTGAACCCCAACCCCGCCCCGGACGCCTGATAGATTATCGTCTGACTGACGTTTCCGCTCTGAGTAATCACCGCCAGAGGGCCTTTTTTGACCTGCGGCAGATACGGCACCGTGAAAAGGTTAGTGGAGGTATCGAAGTTGCCCATGCAGTTCGGTCCGATGAAACGTATACCTCCGCTGCGGGCGATTTTCACCACTTCCTTCTCTACCTCGGCTCCCTCGTCGCCGGTCTCAGCGAGACCGCCCGAGACAACCACAGCAGCCTTGACTCCTTTAATGACGCAGTCCTTCATGGCAGCAGGGATATCCCGAAACGGCACCGTGATAACGGCTAGCTCTACAGGCTCAGGTATATCCGTTAAATTCTTATATGCATCCAATCCCTGTATTTTAGCTTCGTTCCTGTTAACTGCGTAGACCCGCCTGCCGCCCTTGAGCAGCAGGATAGTGAGGATATTGAATCCCCACTTCTCCATGTTGTTCGATGCTCCGATAACTGCCACCGAGCCGGGATTAAACAAAAAATCAAGCTGCTGCCTGAGATTCATGTCTTCGCTCTCTCTCGGAAAAGGTTAGCTACTCCAGGACTGCCCGCACCCGGAAGCAGCCATCCTCTTCCCGAGGCGCGTTAGCCAGGATTTCTCTGTGGGGAAACGACGGCGCCACCTCGTCATCCCGCATCACGTTCACCAGCGCAATAGGGTGAGAGGTGGGAGGGACATCTGTTGTATCCACTTTCTTTAATATCTCGAAGTTCTCCAGTATGTTGGAGATCTGCTCTCTCAGCTTCTCCACCTCGTCCTCCGATAGCCCGAGCCGGGCTAGCAGGGCGATGTGCCTGACTTCCTCTCGACTAAGTTTCAATTCTTCACCTCAAAACAATCAAGTCCGAATAAACAGTTAGGGGAAATTATATCACCCGCCTTGAACATGAGCAACAGTTTGCTTTAGGGATACGGCACGACTATAATTGTTAGATTAGGCAGAGCTAAATTTTACAATGCAAACTGAAAGCTGACAGCAAATGGGGAGTGCAGAGGGGCACAGCCCCTTTGCTGGGGGATTGGGGGTATCCCCCAATTCCTTAAAGTCCCCCAAGAGTGGGGGATTTAGGGGGTTGAGAGAGAAGAGTTGGCACAGATTCATCGCAACGATATACGAAACATAGCCATAGTAGCCCACGTCGACCACGGCAAGACCCGCCTGGTGGACTGCATGCTCAAGCAGAGCAAGGTCTTCCGCGATAACCAGCAGGTGGGGCAGTTCATCATGGACCAGAATGTACTGGAACGTGAGAAAGGCATCACCATCCTCGCCAAGAATACGGCGGTTATCTATAGAGGCATTAAAATCAACATCATCGATACCCCGGGCCATGCCGATTTCAGCGGCGAAGTGGAACGGGTGATTAATATGGCTGACGGCTGCCTGCTCCTGGTGGACTCCGTGGAAGGGCCCATGCCTCAGACCAAGTTCGTGCTGCGCCAGGCTCTGGTTAAAGGGCTGAAACCCATCGTGGTCATCAATAAAATAGACAGGGAGAACTCCCGCATCGACGAGGTACTCAAGGCAACACAGGACCTCTTTTTGGAACTGGTTACCAGCGCCGACCAGCTTGATTTCCCGGTGCTCTATGCCAGCGCCAAAGATGGCATAGCCATGACCGAGCCGGAAGCCGAAGGTAAAGACCTTGTCCCGCTCTTCGAATGCATACTGAAGCAGGTGCCCCCGCCTGTAATTGAAGAAGGCCCGCTGCAGATGCTGGTGTGCAGCCTGGACTACGACAGCTACAGAGGCAAAATAGCCATCGGCAGGATATTCCGCGGCAAGGTAGCGCCGCACGACATCGTGGTCACTATCGACAGGGACGGGGAAACAGCACAGCACGAAGTCGGACAGGTTTTCACCCATCTGGGACTCAACCGTCTGGAGGTGGACGAGGCGCAGGCAGGCGATATCGTGGCTATCACCGGACTGAAACAGGTCAGCATCGGCGATACCATAGCCAGCCCGGAGCAGCCCGAGGCTCTGCCGAGCATATTTATCAGCGAGCCTACGGTCAAGATGACCATCGGTGTAAACACCTCGCCTTTCGCCGGTCGCGAAGGACGCTTCTGCACCTCGCGCCAGCTGAGGGAGAGGCTTTACCATGAGCTGGAGAAAAATATCGCCCTCCAGATGCACGATACCGACAGCGCCGATGTGTTTCTGGTCGCAGGCAGAGGGGAACTGCACCTGGCTATCCTCATCGAAACGATGCGCCGCGAGGGCTACGAGTTCCAGGTCTCCAAGCCGGAGGCTATCACCAATATTGTGGACGGCAAGCTTCTCGAACCTGTGGAAGCGCTCACCATTGACACCACAGAGGAATATATCGGGGTGCTCACAGAGATTCTGAGTAATCGGCAGGCGCAACTCACCAACATGCACAACGACGGGCAAGGCAACGTGCGTCTCGAGTTCCGCATACCCACCCGGGGGCTTATCGGCTTCACCAGCGCCTTTCTCACCTCTACGCGGGGCGAGGCTGTTATGAACACCCTGTTCCTGGGCTATGAGCCCTGGTACGGAGATATAGGCTCGGACCGCAACGGAGCGCTGGTGTCGGCAGCAAGCGGTGTTGCCGTTACATATGGCTTGAACCATGCTCAGGGTCGCGGCATCACTTTCATCGAGCCGGGCACGCATGTTTACGAAGGCATGATAGTGGGACTGAACTCGCGCACTCAGGATTTAGCCGTCAATGTATGTAAAGAGAAGAAACAGACCAACGTCCGTTCCTCTACAGCGGATATAGCCATCAAGCTGACCCCTGCCGTGAAGCTGAGCCTGGAGCAATCGCTCGACTTCATCAAAGACGATGAACTGGTCGAGGTAACCCCCAGGAGCCTCAGGTTGCGCAAGAAGCTGCTCACGCAGCCGGAGCGTCTTAAAGCCCGCCACCTGGCACAGGTAGCTGAAGAAGAATAACGGTAGGGGCGTTCAATTGAACGCCCCTATGAAAATGTGATAACTTTTTAAGCTTTTACCCCTTTCATTTTATGACTTCTTCACATGCAGCATTTAATATATATCCTGATTTTTCAATTTTCATTTAGCAATTTGCAATCCAATGAGAGGCTACCGTTGGCTAAGACAATGTCAGGGTCGATAGTCCACCCGCTCACGGTGGCATACTTCTCCATGGAGGTGGGAATTAATCCGGCCATGCCCACCTACAGCGGCGGACTGGGCATGCTGGCAGGCGATACCCTGCGCGCTGCCGCCGATCTGGGCGTGCACATGGTCGGGGTGACCTTGCTTCATCGCAAGGGCTATTTCCGGCAGCATCTGGATGAGCGGGGAAATCAGACCGAGAATCCTGCCGTCTGGGAGCCGGAGAAATTACTGGAGCCATTCACTCAACGGGTATCGGTAACTATCGAGGGACGGGCAGTTCAATTACGCGCCTGGAGCTACGTGGTGCACGGCGTAACCGGACATACCGTGCCCGTTATTTTTCTGGACACAGCGCTTCCCGAGAACAGCCCCTGGGACCAGGCGCTGACCGACCATCTCTACGGTGGAGACGACCATTACCGCCTGTGCCAGGAGGTCGTGCTGGGATTGGGCGGGGTGGCTATGCTGCGAGCTCTGGGATACCAGAAAGTACAGACCTACCACATGAACGAAGGGCACTCTGCCCTGCTCACTCTGGCTTTGCTGGAGGAGAGGCACGAGAAAAAAGGACTTCACGATGTCGTCAAAGCTGATGGGGAGGCAGTGCGACATCGGTGCGTCTTCACCACCCACACGCCTGTCCCCGCCGGCTTCGACAAGTTCCCCCTGAGCCTGGCAAAGCAGGTGCTGGGCGATGAGGCGGTAAACGCCCTGCAAACAGTGGGAGCATTTCATGATAGCGTGCTGAACATGACCAATCTAGCTCTATCTCTCTCACGATATGTAAACGGGGTCTCCATGCGCCACGAAGAGGTCTCCCGCGGCATGTTTCCCAACTACCCTATCAACTCCGTAACCAACGGCGTGCACGCCGTATTCTGGACATCCCTGCCCTTTCAGAGACTGTACGATAATCACTTCCCCGAATGGCGCAATGATAACCTCTACCTGCGCTACGCCATAAGCTGTTCGCCCGACACAATAATGGAAGCTCACAAAGAATCGAAAAAGGATTTGCTGACAGAGGTGGAACGGCGTGCCGGAGTGCGCCTGTCCCCTGAAGTGATGACCATAGGCTTCGCCCGACGTGCCACCGCGTACAAACGTGCTGATTTGCTGTTCACCGATGTGGAACGACTGAAAAGCATTGCACGAGAAGCGGGACCGCTGCAAATCATCTATGCGGGCAAGGCTCACCCCAGAGACGAAGGCGGCAAGGCGCTCATTCGCCGCATCTTTCAGGCTGCTGAAGCCCTGCGCGACACTATACCCTTAGTCTACATGGAGGAGTACGATATGGCGCTGGGGAAGTATCTCTGCTCTGGCGTCGATTTATGGCTGAATACACCACTGAAGCCCGATGAGGCGTCGGGCACCAGCGGCATGAAGGCTGCGCTCAACGGAGTGCCCAGCTTGAGCGTGCTCGACGGCTGGTGGGTAGAAGGACATATAGAGGGTGTCACCGGCTGGTCTATCGGCGACTCCTCTGAACCGGAGAGCGACCCTTCGCGGGAGGTCGCATCGCTGTACGATAAGCTGGGAAAAGTCATCGTACCCATGTTCTACAAACAGCCCGACGCCTATGCCACTGTCATGCGTTCGGCTATCGCCATAAACGGCTCTTTCTACAATGCGCAGCGCATGGTGTTCCAGTACATGAAAAACGCCTACATACACGCTCACTAGACCCCTTTATGTCCCATCAAATCTACAACATCCCTCTATTTCAGGATATAATAGCGTTAGGAATAGGGATTGTAATAATGTCTCAACCAACAAGGACAGGCGTAGCCAATCTGCCTCTCCATTACGGCAAGGCGCCACGATGGCTTTTCGAGCGCATGACCAAACTAGCCCGTGAGATTTCTATCGCTGTGGTCTCCGAGTTCGGCCCGGATGAGATGCTGCGCCGGCTTTCCGACCCCCACTGGTTCCAGGCGCTGGGCTGCGTGCTGGGCTGGGACTGGCACTCCAGCGGCACTACCACCACAGTCTGCGGCGCTCTTAAAGAGGGCACGAAGGGACTGGAAAGCGACCTCGGTTTCTATGTCGCCGGGGGCAAGGGCAAAACATCGAGGCAGACTCCGGCGCAGATTACCCGGCACTGCGAACACCTGTCTAAAGACCCCGCGCCGCTGGTCTACGCCAGCAGAATGGCGGCGAAGGTGGACTCGGTTGCGCTCCAGGATGGTTACCAGCTCTATCACCATACCTTCGTGTTCACCCCCAAAGGCGACTGGTCGGTGATTCAGCAGGGTATGAACGAGCAGAACCGCTACGCCCGCAGGTATCACTGGCTCAGCGAGGGTGTTAGGGACTTTGTCTGCGAACCACATTCAGCCATCTGCTCCCAGGGCTTTGGTAAGGCTCTGAACATGGTAGCTTCGGAAAGTACAGGTGCACGCCAAATAGTCACCAAGGTCGCTGCCGGGGAGAAGCCCGAAAAGCTGATAGCGGAACTGAGGAAAATCAAATCCCTTACGCTTCCCGCCCATCACTACCTCAGCCTTGATGATTTGCATCCCGACCGGCTGGAGAAGATATTTCTCAGCACCTACGAACGCAAGCCGGATGACTTCGAGAACCTGTTAATCCTGGAGGGCGTGGGCCCTGCCACTATCCGAGCCCTCAGCCTCATCTCAGAGCTGGTCTACGGCATTGCCCCCAGCTTCCGCGACCCTGCCCGCTACAGCTTTGCCCACGGGGGCAAGGACGGCATACCCTACCCTGTAGACCGCAAGACCTACGACAAGAGCATAGAAGTCCTAGCCCGCGCGGTGCGCAAAGCCAAGCTGGGCTATAGAGAGGAGATGGAGGCTCTGCGCCGCCTCCACACTGTGTTCCCCTGATGAAGAAAGTGCTTTTTATAGACTACGACGGCACGCTGCACGATTCCGACGCCAAGTATAAAGCCAGGCTCGATGGCATACTCGGCTTGAACGGCATGGACATCTGGAGGGCTTACCTCCAGGTGCACCGTGGCATCGTTCATACGCAATACCCCGAGAAGCATGACGACTTCTTCTTCCATCAAAGGCTTCTCTTCGATTATCTGAAGAAGCCCTACGACGAGAAAGCCGCTAACGAGTTGGCTGGCAGGTTCAGACAGGCGCAACTGGAGACCTGGACCAATCCCTCTTTTTATCCCGACGCGCTGCCCTTCCTGAATAAGGTAAAGGAAAGGCATATCCTCTGCCTCACCACAGGCGACTACTCTCCCGAGAAAGCCAAAGCCCTGGAGAAAGCCGGCGGTGTGAGCTACTTCAGCTACGTTTTCGATAAAGACCACCTCGGCCTGAAGGGACACAGCAACAGCTATTACAATAATGCAGTTATGTCAACCAACTCCCGTCCCGAGGATGTCATCGTTATCGGAGATAGCCCGGAACACGATATTGCAGCCGCTAAAGCAGCAGGACTGGCGACAGTTTGGGTCAACCGCAGAAGTATCGTCCTTGCCAACCACTTGCCCAAGCCGGATTTTGAGGCCAGAGACCTCACGGAAGTGCTCAGTTATTTGGGAAAAATCTAGTAGAAGTTCCAAGCTCCAAATCCCAAAGTTTAGACAAATCTGGTTTGGAGTTTGCGATTTGGAATTTCCTCATAAGGAGGCTATATGGAACTCAGTCCTTCCGGCTTCTATGAAATACTCTCCCCTCGCTGCACCGTGCTCATCTCCACAGTGGACAAAGAGGGTAGAGCCAATGCCGCCCCCTTCAGCTTCGTGACGCCGGTATCTTCCAACCCGCCGCTGGTATTGCTCTGCGCTGCGCCAGCTAGACATACCCTGGCAAATGTCAGGGAGACAGGCGACTTTGTGCTCAACCTTGTGTCGGAGGATATTCTGGACAAGATGTGGGTCTGCTCCAAGGCTTTCCCCAGGGGCGTCAGTGAGATTGATAAATCCAGGCTTACCGAAAGGAAGTCAAAGCAGGTCAAATCACCCTCTATTGAGGAGTGCCCGGGTTGGATAGAATGCACCCTGGAGTTCGAGAAAGAGGCAGGCGACCATATACTGGTAGTGGGCAGGGTAGTTCATGCCGAGTGCAAAGATGAATTCATGGTAAAGACCGAGTTCAACGTCTCACGGGCAAAGCCCGCCATGCACATCAGAGGCAAACGCTTCGCCATCGGGGAACGCGTGGTACAGGCGAAAGCAGCATAAAAAATGTCATTGCGAGTCCATCCCCGACAAGTCGGGGAGGCGAGGCAATCTCAACGTCAGCTATCAACATTCAACCTTCATTTTTCTCCACCACCCCGCCAGATTGCCTCATCGCCCTTCCCGAACAGGAAGGACTCCTCGCAACGACATGAATCTGGGTAGATTGGAGCATCCGCTCCAACCCTTACCAAAATAGAAGCTGGCCGAGTATTTATGGCTTAACCCCGCTGACCTTTGCGCTCAGAACGGAGCTTATAGCGTCCTGAACCTTGCCCAGAGATGTACCCGAGTTTTTGGCGATAGCGTGGGCGGTAGGGTCGTTAGCCATGCTCTCAATGGGGAAAACACTCTCCTCAAGCACCTTGACCTCGCGGAAGCCTGCCGCTCTCATCGTCTTCAGATATGCGTCCTTCATTATCGCCCCGGAGAGGCAGCCCACATAAGCCTGCACCGAGTTCTTAACGAAGTCAGGAAGCTCTTTCAGCAGAACAATGTCCGAGACCATCAACCTGCCGCCCGGCTTCAACGCCCGGAAAGCCTCCTGAAACACCCTCTTTTTATCCGTCGATAGGTTGATGACGCAGTTCGAGATGACCACGTCCACCGAGCTGTCGGCGACTGGCAAATTCTCTATCTCGCCCAGCCGGAACTCGACATTCTTGTAACCGCCTTTGCGGGCATTCTCCCGCGCCTTCTCTACCATCTCCGGCGTCATATCCACTCCGATAACCTTTCCCTTTTTGCCTACTCTATCGGCGGCGAGAAAGCAGTCGAAACCAGCGCCCGAGCCCAAGTCGAGCACGGTCTCACCCTTTTTCAGAGAGGCGAGCGCCACGGGATTCCCGCAGCCCAGCCCCAGATTGGCGCCCTCGGGCACGGAGCCAAGCTCCTCCTCGCTATATCCTATGCTCCGGCTGATGGTCTCAGCCGTACTGGCGCCGCCGCAGCAAGTGCTCTTAGAAGCGCAGCACGAGCCTGACTGTTTTGCGATCTTGCCATAGCGTTCACGTACAGCCTTCTTTATCTCAGTTTTCTTCATCTCTCATTGCCTCCACAATTTGTATCCGTCTGTGTCTATTATAACAGTTAAGCGCCTGTCTCAGAGCGCTTTTTCAGGACTGCTTCTCCAGCA
>VGNW01000030.1 GCA_016865955.1 Chloroflexota bacterium
TCGCCCAAGTGCGGCAACAACAACGAGCCGCTGGACAAGAAGGCGGCGCAGATTATATTAGAAGAGCTGCTGGGGAAATCCTGAATAATTTCAAAATGCAAAGTGAAAAATGCAAAATGGGGCACGGTGGTTTCGCCTAATCCCCCTAACCCCCTTTAGGAAAGGGGGAATTATTGTAGAGCCCCCCTTTAAGAAAGGGGGATTATAATAATAGAGTAGGGAGGGTTTCAAACTCGCCCCTACGGTATTATCTCGACGAAGACGGGGCTGTCGTTTAACTCCAGAGAGGCTGCTTCGATTTCCCTCTGAGCACCAGAGATATCGGTTACCCTGACCTGACCCTTGATTTCGGAAGGCAAAGTGCCTGAGCCCCACAGAGCATAGATTACCTTGCCGCCTATCGTGAACCTGTACTGTCCTTCAATTATGCTCCAGCCTCCTACCGTCTCCTTGATTACCTCGACCTCGTCGGTGGAACTCAGTTCGCCGAGCATGTTTGCTATAGTGAGGTGAGCATAGAACAGAGCCGACTTCTCGCCGTTATCGCTGATTAGGGCAGACCGCTCATCGAAAGGCATTACTTGCCCTGCCAGCGGCGGCGGCATCTTAATATTGACGTAGAGAAGTTTGTCCACGCCGTTTGCCAGGGCGAAGATGTAGCTGCGAGCCAGTATTCTGGCGAAGTCCTCGTTGGTGTAATTCTGAGTCTGCTGCGATTGCTGATACTGGGCTTCGGTTACCCAGATGGGCTTGTCCTCTATGCCGTTTTGGGCGAGAAATGCCTTGAAGACGGGTATGTTCAGATGCTCCCCCTGTCCGATGCAGTGCATGTTGGCGATATCGAAGTAATCGGCTCCACCCAATTCGAAGACGTCCTGCCAGAAGGCAACGTCCACATTCGTCATCCCCGCCATGCCGCCCTGCACCACCAATGCTTCAGGGTCGGCTGACTTGACGGCTTCGTAGGTGACCTGTAATGTTTCGAGGTATTCTGCCGGTGTCCCCTGGAAGTAAACGATGACGCCGTCGTTCAACTCGGGCTCGTTCATGACCTCCCAGTGCTTTATGGGGATAATCAGCCCGGGCATATCGTCGATGCCATCGCCGTCATACCTTTCCACCAGTTTCATGATGAAATTCTCATAAATTCCCATATCGCAGGGTTTGCCTTTAGTATCGTGAGGCCCCTGTCCGGGGGGTAAGGGCAAGTCCTGATGGCACTTCTCCTGGTCCCAGTAGGCAAAGGGCTGGAGGTTCGCCACAATATGGAATCCCTGCGCCTGGTCTAAGCGGACGCACATATCGGTCAGGTAAAAGTCGAAATTCCCGGGGTTCGTTTCGATATTTCCCCATTTAAATAGCTGGAAAACGGGCCTGTCCCAGGCACCGCCGGCTTGACGGGCACTAGTTAGGTCGATGCCGGCAGGCATAAAGCCGAAGTGACTTTTCCAGGTGCGCTCAAATTCACTTAAAGCAGTGGGTGAAAGAGTGGGGGTAGTGATAGGGGTAGCTGTGGGGGTAATGGCAGGAGTCGGTGCGGGTGTGCATGCCCCGAAAACAAAAAGTGCGGCCAAGATTAAAAACCCTATGATGGATGTCTTACTCATTCAATCACCTGCCTGAGTCTTAAACTTGATTATAAGCTGATGGGGTACTTTCCGTATTTGTGGGCGGCTTCGACCATCCAGCCCAAACGGGCGGGGTCGACCAGGGGGTGGGAATGGCTCGAGGATAGTATGTAGCCGCCGCCCCGGGCGGCGTCGCGCAGCGCTTTTTTAACAGCTTCCTCAATCTCTTCTCGTGAGCCCCTCACCAGGAGATAGGAGACATCCATGTTGCCGATCAAGACCAGCTTGTGCCCGACTTGCTGCCTCACTTTGCCCAGGTCCATGCCTGCCGTAGGCTCCAGCGTTATGATGCCGTCGAAGCCCCAGGCCACGAACCTGTCCAGAAGCTGATAGATGTTGCCGCAGGAGTGGTGGATGTACTTCTTTTTCTGTTTGTGGACGAGGTCGGTGACGCGTCTGTAGCTTTCCCCGAAGAGCTTTTCGATGAGCTCGGGGCGCAGCATGGGGCCTGTCTTCTGACCGAAGTCATCCCCGCCGAGCACGACCTCGACACCCGATTTCATCACTGCCTCGAGGTTCTTCAAGTAATGGTCGGTATGAAAAGAAATAACCTTTTTCACGAAGTCGGGCTTCTGATAGACGAACCTGGTGAAGTTGACGAATCCCATGGGCTGCCAGCTATTTTCGAATATGCCCGGCGCGGCGTAACCTATGGGTAGAATCCTGTCGCCGTAGTTCTTGACCAGCTTCTTGTGGAAGCCTTCGACATTCCTGGTCAGCGTTTGGAATAGAGGCTTCTTCGCTTCGACCCAGCGCTCCCACTGCTCCTCGGTCTCCAGCAGGGCGCGGCTGTAGTTGACCGCCGTATTGCCGTCTTCGTCGGTGTCTAAATCCCAGACGCGACCGTAGGCATCGTGCCAGGCCCAACCCAGAGCGGATTTGGTGTCCTTTCTCAGTTGCATGAGTGCGTAAATCGTCCAGTTGGCGTCGAAGCCGAGCTTGAGAGCGCTCTCCAAACACCCGGCGGTATTGCTGTAATAGAAGCTCTGCCAGAAGCGGTTGGTGTTCATGAAACGGGCAATGAGGGGGGCGAGCCACGGTTTCTTGATCATCCCTACCAAATCGGTGGGTTTTTTATTCAGGGTCTTATTGACGGTTGCGGGGTCGACGATTAAACCCATCACGGGAACCCTGTCCGGCTCCTCGTGGTTCATGGCGGTTAAAATGCGTTCTTTGAAATTCATTGTGAGGCGCTCCATTTCCTGACGATGTCTGTGCCGGTAACCGCATCGGGCACAAAGGCGTCAACCCCCGCGCTTCTGGCGAAGCCTTCGGTGAGCGCAGCCCCGCCGATGATTACCTTGACGCTGCCCCTGATTTTCTGCCGTTTCAATTCCTCGATAACTCTGCCGATCTCCTTATCTGTGGAAGTGAGGAGGCAGGAGATGCCCAGGGCGAGCGGTTTATGCTCCTTGACGGCGTTGACGAATTTCGGCACCGGCACATCGACGCCGAGGTCAATTACATTGAAGCCGGCGCTGCGGGCGTAGTTTATGAAGATGTTCTTGCCCAGGTCGTGGATATCGCCGGCTACAGTGCCTACTACGACCGTTCCCAGCGATTTGGACGAATCGGCTTTCATTAGTGGCGAGAGCAGCTTCATTACCTCCGTGGCTATCTCGCCGGCGTAAACCAGCTCGGACAGGAACCATTCACCGGTTTGGAATCTCTTGCCGACAACCTGCAGAGCATCTGAGACGGCGTTAACCGCATCCTGTGCAGTAGTTGTGCCTTCGCCTTTGACTGCGGAATTGGCTGCCTTTAGGGTTGCCTCCATGTCCAGTTCCAGAAGGCTGGTCTTCAATTGCTCAAGGATTTCTTTAGACACAATCTATCCCCTCTCCAATCACCTGCCCAGGGCTTTTTTGCCCACGATCTCGTGTTTAATGTACCATCTCTGGACGGTCTCCGCCACCTCGGCTGGCGTGTCGCAGACACGGAGCAGGTCTAAATCCTCTTCGGAAATGAAATCGCAGGACAGCACGGCGGTGCGCATCCAGTCGAGGAATCCCTTCCAGAAGGCGCTGTGGAACAGTATCACGGGGAAGGGCTTTATCTTGCGGGTCTGGATTAGCGTCAGAACTTCGCTGAGCTCGTCCAGCGTGCCCAGCCCGCCGGGCAGGATGACGAAGGCGATGGCGTATTTGACCAGCATGACCTTGCGCACGAAGAAGTGATGGAAGGTGATGGACATATTAGTATAAGGGTTGCCCTCCTGTTCCTGGGGCAGCTCGATGTTCAATCCGATAGATTTGACCCTGGCGGCATGAGCGCCTTTGTTGGCAGCCTCCATGATGCCGGGCCCGCCGCCGGTGATGATGGAGAAGCCCATCTCGCCGAGGCGGCGGGCTATTTCCTCCGTCTTTTCATACAGGTCGTCCTCGGGTCTAGCTCGTGCCGAGCCCCAGATGGTTATCGCCGGCTCGATGCCGGTGAGCTTATCGAAGCCCTCGACCAGCTCCCCGATGATGCGGAACATGCGCCATGCTTCCTCTTTGCGCAGGTCGTTTATTTCATATTCGTGCTGCATATCGCCCTCCCGCAGCAGATATTAACACATCGAAGGACAAAACTGCCACCCGACGCCTGTTTCCAGCCGGGTGAAGCAGATTCGGAAGTGCAGTAAATTAACAGGAAGATACGTTATCTTGACTTAAAACAGAGGGTAAACTACGATTGAGGCATAGTACGGAAGTAACAGTACTGTGGTTTCCCAGGGACAGTACCATAGTTCTAGGGCAAATTAAATGTTTTTGGGAGAGAGCGCTATGAAAGCAATAATCAGCCAGATCGACATGTTAGGGGGCACCCTCTGGGAGGGCGAGGCGCTGAGCGTCACCTGGGATAACACAGCAGGGGAATTTGTTATTCTGGGCGAGCGGGACAACAGGGCGATATCGGGTGTGGTGCTCAGCATGATAGAGAACTATCAGCTTACAGTAGAACTGGAAGACACAACGCCCGGTCGGTTGGTGTGGCGCGGTCATGTGGGCAGCGCCAGATTCCAGCCCTTAGACCCTGAGAAGGTGGAGTGCTGCCTGACGCTGTCGCTGGATGACTGGTTCGGTATTACCCCCAGAGTCAACGGCTACGCCCGCTAGGACTTATTCCATCCTCGCAGCGGCTTTAGCCAGCTCCCAGGTATAATCATACAAATGCAGCCCTTTGCTCAGGGCTATAATCTCACCGTCCGCTACCCCTATCTCGCCCGCCACGTATTCCTTCATCAACTGTATCCCCGCCAGATTCGAAGGGAACCCCGCCCATAAATCCCAGGACCTGAAGTACAGTATGAAATGCAGTTTGCCGTCTTTGACCCGTGTGTCTACGCCTCTCAGGCAGGGCGGGTCAGAGAGCTTTATCGAGTCCCTGCTGCCCACAGCCATGAAGCCCTGATTGGTGTTGTGTCCGCCCTCTTTGTAGATTCTAATCAACTCGGGAATCTGCTGCGCCAGGTCCTCGCCGTAGGTGTACTGCTCCTTGTCTGCCTTGAGCGAGGTCATGAGGTACTGGAGGTAGTTCTCCACATATTCCATAGATGAAGGCGGGGGCACGCCCTGGGGCACGTCGGGTGTGAGGGGTCGCCTGCCGGGATGTTTAACCTGAAGGACGATGAAATCGAGCTCTTTTCTGCGGTGCCCAACATTGCTGCCCCTCTCGATGGTATACTCGCGACCCTGCGTAAGCGTCTTGCGCAAACAGAGGAACCAGGCTTCCGGCAGGTCTCTGGCTTCGATAAGTGTGATTTGCATTAACAGCCTGCTTTCGTTGAATTGGGAAAAAGAATTCTTTCTACCTCTTTGAGCCTGTCCCAGCCCTTGAGTTCATAAGGGAACATGGGTACCTCTGTTATCTCAATGTCCTGATATCTCTTATGGATGAAATCGAGGTATTTCTTCTGCAGCCTGGCTTTGGCTTTGAGGAACTCCGAACCATCCGCCTTTATTACATTATTCACAATCAACTGGTCTACGATGAGACCGTGCCGTTCCAACTGAAGAAAGACGCTGTCGAGCTGCTCCACGGCGAGGGCTTCGGGTATGGTAACCAGCACGAACCTGACATTGTTTCTCAGGAAATTTATCTCTTCGGAGGACAGCTTACGCCAGCGATTTATAATATTCAGTATCGGCTCTTTGTTCACTCTGCTGAGCTTCAGCCTGGTGTAGATACGAGGAGCCATCTTCAGATGTTCGACCAACATGCCGGGCGTGTTCAGTAGGGCAAGTGTCTGTCCCAGCGGGGCGGTATCCCAGATAATATTTTCGTAATTGTTCTTCAAGCTGAGTTCTCTGATATAGTCGACCATAAACTCATCGCGGAGCCCTGGCAGGACGGATGTGGTGAAGTCCACGAACTGCTGGTAGTCCACATCCACGAAGGTAGCGAAGACATCGTACACATCTCTGCCGAATTTGTCATCCCACATCCGTGCCACCTCTGCCTCGCCGAGTTCATTAATATAAAGAGATTCATTGACCTTCTTGGGTTTCTCCTCTCCGGGCAACTCAAAGATATGCGACAGCGACGGCGTGGCATCGGTGGAGAGGGCGAGGGTGCTTTGTCCATGCGAGGCATAGTGAAGCGCGGTGGCTGCAGCGCAGGTGGTCTTGCCCACACCGCCCTTCCCTGAGAACATGGTTACCTTCGCCCACCTGGGAGGGGAACTCTTTTTGCTGCCGGACATCGTATTCTCCTGAGGATGAGGCTTACCTAATATTCTACACTATTCCGGGCACAAGTTAATCCGAATTTCTAAGAGGGCGCTTGAGGCGGTGTTGTCTTTGTTCTCGGCAACATCACCTGCCGGACTAACAAGCCGAAAAGCAGAACTACGGAACCTATTATGAAATAGAGCGCCGTATGCTTTAAACCTGAGACAAAGCTATCGGCAACACTGTGAACAAGCTCGTTGCCCTTCTCCGCCATCACGGCTGACACACCTTCATATTGTGATAAGTCGAAGGCTCCTTCCTCTAACCTCGGCTCGGCGGCAAGAGCGAAGGTTGCCGCTATGCAGATGTATATGATGAGAGCGGTGAAAAACAGCACGGCGAGACCCCAGACCGCTCGACTTGCCCAGTTGCGGCCACAGAGAAAGACGATGATTATTAGGAAAGCTAAAGGTATCAGCCAGAGGGTCCACAGCCAGGTGCGGGCGGTGTTGATGTTGTGGCGCACGTTATCGAAATCGTCCAGGTCCGAATCGTTCTCGCCAATTGCGTCCCGCAGGTCGGTTTCGGTCAGGGTGTAGCCGTTGCTTGTGTAGTTGCGAACGTCGGCAAGCGTCCGTTCGGCCTCGCTATCAAGCTCATCCAGCAGGTCAGCCTCGGTGAAAGTCCAGCCATTGGTGACCTTATCGCGCGCCTGTTCCAGAAAATCCGCATCTTCTTCGCCCAGCAGCTCTCTGAGGTCGGCATCGGTATAGACCCATTGCCCGGGTATCTGGTTGCCCACCTTCTGCTGCACCAGTGCTGCCACGTTGATGTTGAACTGCGTTAGAAAGGCATGATACGACATGCCTGTCAGGCGGCAACTGGGAATGCTCCCAGGAGGCAGATTCTGGGTAGCCTGAAAGAACTGCGCTGCGTTGCATACAGGCAGGCTGTAAAATTCTGCCTCCAGCTTGCCATCCGCCATCTCCGTAAGGACAGCCAGAGCCTCAGCCTTTACATCGGACAGCGTCACCACGATTCTTATCCCGGCGGACTCGCTCTTTACATAATCCGCAATAGCGTTAATCAGCTCTTCCAGGCACTCCTGAATCCAAGACTGGGTCAGCGTCTGCTCTACAACGGAGGCAATCTCAGCCTGGCTCAGGGTGATGCCGTAGGAAAGGTCAGCCGATGAGCCGATGTTCTCCAGCACGATGGGGACTATGATTTCATCGACCAGGTAATGGTAGGTCTCCTGTCTGCTCAAGAGGTCTATAGCGGCTGCTGCTACGGGGTCGATGCGGTCATACAGATTCAGCGTAACGGTGAAGTGCTCCGCGTCTCCCGTGAGGTAAGGCATCACAGCGTCTATGGCTTTGCTGGTCTCTGAAACTATCCAGCCCTTGTCCGCCACAGCTCTGAGGAAGCTTTCTATCTCTGCCCTGTCGAAGGTCAGTGAATAGGGCATTTCATCCAGGTTTTCCAGAACCTTGTCGGCAGCCTGAGAGATTGCCTCTTCGTAGAGTGTATTGAACGGCTCGCCGCCCAATATATCGTCTTTGATAACCCCGGCAGCTGTCTCTACCCTGTCCTTGAACTCTACAGTGTAGGTGAAGCTGTCGGTGTCGCCCAGTATATAAGGTATGAGGGTTTCGGTTGCCGATTCGATGTGTTCCTGTAGCCAATCGGGCGGCAGTATCTCTCTGGCAGCGGCGACGAGGTTGTCTTTGATTGCTGCGATGTCTATTTGAAAATCGGAGGAATCGTCTGTTTCTATCTCGTCCAGAGCCGCCGGCAGGGCTTCATCGTAGAGAAAATTATACATATCCGCCTGTCGGAGTTGGTCGTTGTAGAAGCCGGGGTTGCTAAAGGTGCAATTGGTATGGGTGATAACGAGCACGACTAAAAACAGGAGGAAAAAGAGAATGATGAACGGGATGGCTAAGGTTCTTCTAATCCACATTGTATAAATCGGTCAGGCATGATTGCTGAGGCAATCCTAATTCAGCAGGTATAGTCTGTCAAGGTAGTTTTGGATTTAGCAGTCGGCAATCGGGTTATGGGTAGGTCGGAGCATCTGCTCCGATGAGGAAAATACGGGTGGATCAGGCGGAATCTCGGGCGGTGACCCCCAGCTTCTTTAGGAGGGCATCGACGATTACAGGGTCCCATTGCTTTCCTGCACCCTTCTTGAGCGCCTGCGCTGCCTCTCCGGGGGTAAGGGGACGCCGGTGCGGGCGGGGACAGGTCATGGCATCGTAGGCGTCAGCCACAGCAAGAATACGTGCTCCGAGCGGTATCCTGTTGCCTTTTAGCTTCCCGGGATAGCCGCCGCTGCCGTCATACCACTCGTGGTGGCTTTCCACCAGCGGGATGATGTCTTTGAAGTAGTCCACATGCTGAATTATCTCTACCGAGGCTGTGGGGTGTCTGTTTATCTCGGCGTATTCCTCCTGAGTGAGATTATCCTGTTTCGATAGAATACGGTCGGGGACGGCTATTTTGCCGATATCCTGAAGCATAGCGGCGAATTTTATCTGCCTTTTCATCTCGGTGGAGCAGCCGAGCTGAATGGCGATTTCATATGCCAGCAGCCCCACCCTGTCGGAATGGCCGCGGGCGTAAGGCTCGTGGGATTCGGCAATCAGCGCAAGCGTCCTTGCCATCTGAAGATAGGATTCCTCTAAATCCAGGGTGCCCTTCGTGCCGCCGAGTTGGAACATCATCTTCGCGTAGCGCTTTGCCTCCCGAACGGCTTCAGGCTTATCGAGCGCCATCTGCTCGAGTCCCAGCACCTCGACAGCTTCATACAAGTACTTTCGAATATCGGCTACCTGAAGCTCGATTTGTTGCTCCATGCGGGATTGGTATTCGCGGTTTTCCAGCATCAACCGTCTTCGCTCCAGGGCTTTTCCCACCCTCATGCTGATCTCATCTACGTTGAGCGGCTTGAGAATAAAGTCGTAAGCGCCGAGCTTTATGGCTTCCAGAGCGGTTTCGATATCGTCCAGCGTTGTTATTACAATAATGACGGTATCGGGGTGAGCGGCTATCAGGCGCGGCAACATCTCCACATATGAAAGGTCGGGTATGTTTACATCCGTAAGTATAAGAGCGAATTCCTGCTCGGAAATCTTCCAGAGGGCAGTCTCGCCGTCTGGCGCTGTTACGCAGTTGTAGCCGTCGGAGAGCAAAGTGCGAGTGAGGGTATTCCTCGTGAGTTCGTCGCAATCCACTACCAGGATGTTTCCGCGTTTCTGATTGTTCATGTTGTGCACCTGCCCTTTGCGTTCATGCGGGCTGTCTGAGCTATATTCTCCCACCTCAACATTACCATTCCCCCACGCCGTTTTAAATAGTCATTTCGGTTGATAAGCCATGCGAAAAAGGTACAAAAGTACTGGAGATGGTATAATAGCTACTCTATTTGTGGAGCAAGCTCTATGCCTATAGATGTGATAATCTGCGACTGGAACGGGACTTTGATTGAGTATCGGGACGAGAAGCCCGTGCTGGAGAACACGGCGAGGGATGTGTTCAAGGCATCTTTCCCTTTCCACCCGTTTAAGATGGTGCGCATACTCAGGGCGCGAAAGGAACTGGAGGGGTTGTATCAGAGGGCACAGAGGGGCAACGAGTTCGATTTCATCAGGGAGATGTTCAGGGTCTACAACGAGCGGATAATAGGAGGTACACCGGTCGCAACAATTCTGCGCTCCATAGAGAGGTATGCCTTCAAGCCGCAGACTCTGGCTAAACTCGACCACAGGGTTTTAAGGCCGGTAAGGGAGTGTCACCGGGCTGGAAGAACCGCGGGGGTATTCTCCGCAGGGTACGGTCACGGAATAGGGAGGATTCTGGTGGCTGCGGGGTACGATAAAAACTTCGATTTCATCGAGGCGGATGTGCTCAAGCAGAACAGCGGCAGGGCTGTCGGGTTCGGGCTGGATATCTACAAGAAGAAGGCGCCGCTGCTGGAGAAGCTGTTGAGGGAGAGAAATATAGATGCGGGCAAGGTGGCTTACCTCGGCGATAACGAAGATGAGGTGGGATGTTTCGAGATGGTAAAATATCCCATTGTGGCTTTTATGGCGGCGGATGAGCTTAAACAAAAGTTCGCGCGAGCCTACAAAGCATTCGTGCCCGGGGACGAAAAGGAACTAGCGAGCTACCTCAAATCCGCATGACCTCAGCCTATCTGAGCGTAAGCTCCCATTTGCACCAGCAGTCCTTCCGAGGAGGGTCGGGAGGACAGCTAATACATCTGACCGCTGCTCTCGGCTCAACCACCCTGGCGATATTAGTTAACAGCGTTGTCTTCATGGTCTTGCAGGGGAATACCGGCTTGCCCTTCTTATTTCGGCTCTCATGAACGGCGCAGCGGGGATAATGGAGCACCACCCGTTCGGGCGTGTCTATCTCCAACTCGAAGAGCGGCGATGTAAGCTGCCAGCTCATGAAGCTCAATACGGTGAGCACCGAGGACAACCCGCCCTTATTGAGCTGCAGCACCTTTTTAATCCTCTCCGCCTCCAGAACCGATTGCCTTTCCCAGCTTTTTAAATCCAGCCTGGCCGCAGTTTCGAGTCCGAAGTTTTCTTCCACAAGCCCGAACCAGTTGGCATCGAGAGACTGCCAGTTGCGGGAGTACATTTTAGCCAGTTGTATCAGGGTCTTTTTCGGGAGTCTATCAAGGTTTGTATATCTCATTAGCGTATCCTTCTCTCTTCAGTGAGGGCGAGGCGTCGCCTCGCCCCTACATTGCGTAGACATCATTCTAGCCTGATGATTATTAAGCCGCAAGGAGAAAAAAGCCAGACCTATTGCCTCGTTGACAATCCATTTCTGTTGCTTTACCATCGACGCAAGCAGGAAAGGGAAGAAGGGTATGCATAGCACCGCAGAGTCATTTGTATTCACATTCGTGCCCCTGTTTATAGTTATCGACGCCTTCGGCAATCTGCCCTTCGTCATCTCGGCGACCGAAGGGCTGCCAGCCCCGCGCCGCCGCAAGATGATAAACATAGCGATAATTACTGCTGCTATAGTGGGCTTGGTATTCCTGTTCTTAGGGCAGTTGATTCTTAATGCCATGAATATCTCGTTCGGCTCCTTTGCCATCGCCGGCGGCCTTATCCTGCTGGTGCTTTCCATTAGATACATGATTTCAGGGCAGATGGTGGAGGCGGGGAAGGAGGAGGAGAGGGAATTTGCGGCAGTGGTGCCCATCGGTACACCTCTCACCGTCGGTCCGGCTACCATAACGACCTTGCTTATACTGGTGAAGGAGTACCCTCTGTATATGGTCCTGGTATCCTTTGCCCTGAATATGTTTATAGCCTGGATAATCTGTATGCTGGGGCAATGGATTCTCAACTTTCTGGGGCTGGGTGGAATCAAGGCGGTCTCCAGGGTGTTCAGCCTGCTGCTGGCTGCTATAGCGGTGAGCATGGTTATACGCGGTCTGGAGAACCTCGGGGTTTTGAGCATCACGATTTAGAGGCTGAGTCATTCAGATAAAGGTAGTCTTCCTGGGCGCAGCCCGGAATGTGACCGGCTCGGCATACCTGCTGGAAGCCAACGGCTCAAGGCTTCTGGTGGATTGCGGGCTCTATCAGGAAAGGGAGCTCAGGGTGCGCAACTGGGACCCTTTCCCCGTCCCTCCTGAGACTATAGACGCTATTCTGCTGACCCACGCGCACCTCGACCACTGCGGACTCCTGCCCAAGCTGGTGCGCGAGGGGTTCAAAGGCAAGATATACTGCACTTCAGCTACTTACGACATTGCCCAGATAATATTACTCGACGCTGCGCATC
Source organism: Chloroflexota bacterium (assembly GCA_016865955.1). Lineage (GTDB taxonomy): Bacteria > Chloroflexota > Dehalococcoidia > SZUA-161 > SZUA-161 > VGNW01. The sequence continues at coordinate 12,101 of VGNW01000030.1, forward strand.
TCCAGGAACAGGACGCCGAATATAAGAAGAAAAGGCACGAGCGAGAGGGCAGAAAAGGCCCATACCTGGAGATGCCGCTCTACACGAGGGACGACGCTCAGGCTAGCTTCCCGCTGTTCTCGACGATTAACTACGAGGAACCAGTACAGGTTGGCGATGGCTTGGAAGCCTCGTTTCACGATGCCGGACATGTGCTCGGGGCAGCCATGATAAAGGTCAGGGTGAGCCAAAACGGCGAGAACAGGACAATAATCTTCTCCGGAGATGTGGGCAGGTGGGACAGACCGATAATCCGCGACCCCGTGACCTTCGAGGAGGCGGATTACGTTCTGGTGGAGTCCACATACGGCGACAGGTTGCACGAGGGCAAGGAGGACACGGAGAAGACCCTTGCCGAAGTGATAAACTCCACACGGAAGCGCGGCGGGAATATCGTTATCCCCAGCTTTGCCTTCGAGCGCGCTCAGGAGGTACTGTATTATCTGAACAAATTGCTGCTTGAGGGGCGCATACCACACCTGCTGGTATTCCTGGACAGCCCGATGGCGACCAGCATCACCGAGGTGTTCGAACGCCATCCCGATTTGCTGGATAAGGAGATGAACGAGCTTATCAGCCGCAGGAGGTCGCCCTTTGACTTCACGGGATTGAAAATCACCCGCACTGTAGATGAATCGAAGGTAATAAACCATATAAGCGGCACGAGCATCATTATAGCCGGCTCGGGGATGTGCACCGGCGGCAGGATAAAGCACCATCTGGTGAGGAATATCTCGAGGCAGGAGAGCACTGTACTTTTTGTGGGCTACCAGGCTCAAGGCACTCTGGGCAGGCAGATTGTTGACGGCTTGAAAGAGGTGCGGATTCTGGGGCAGATGCACAAAGTGCTCGCGAGGGTTGTTCAGATGAGCGGATTCTCCGCCCATGCCGACCGGGACGAGCTATTCAGATGGCTGTCGGGGTTGCGCAGACCGCCCCGGCAGGTCTTTGTTACTCACGGCGAGCCTGATGCTGCCCAGCAGTTCGCCCGATTTCTCGAGGAGAAGACGGGCTGGAAGATAGCGCTGCCGGGATACCTGGATGAGTTTGTCCTTGTTTAAAACGACTGTTTAGTGATGATGACCGTCGGGGTTTTTGGCGTTGGGTTCGAGCATACCATCGGGGTCGCGCCCCTTCATAAGCTTGTGGTGCCGTGGCAGGATGCGTTCCTTGTAAACCTTCTCCAGCTTGTCCAGTAAGCGTTCGGGGTCGGTATCGTAGCAAACCACCGCTTCGGTATGCTTATTGACCATCTTGACTATGTCCTTCAGGTGATGGGTGATGCCGCCGGTGCCCTCCAGCACTCCAATGACCTTGCCCTCGTCGTAGGCAATAGCGAACTCGCCCAGCGTCCCGGAGCGACCGCCGGCGAAGATTACCACATCGCAGCTTCTGATATTCTCGATTTCACGTCCCATGAGTCCGCTGCCAGTGTAGATGATGGCGTCGTAGCCGCGGGTGGGAGAGTGGTACTTCGTTACGTGCTCCTCGAGGTTGAGGGCAGGGGAAACCCCTACCACGGTCCCGCCCTTCTCTTTCGCCCCTTTTACAGCCTCGTGCGGCATACCGGGACAGGCGCCAGTGATGAGGACGTAGCCTCTTTTCGCTATAGCTGTGCCCAGGCGGCGCACCGGTTTCAGAGTATTATCGTCCAGCGTCCCGCCGGCGGAGCCCATAACGCCGACAGTCATTTGGGGGAAAAGGGGTTGGCGGCTCTTGGCTTTGACCACGATGTTGTCCCTCCATACTGTAGCTGAACGTAAGGAATAATAACATTAAGGACAATCTGACGCAAATTTCAAATTGAAAAATGCAAAATGTAAAATGAAAAGGGCAAGCGGTGTGCTATACTAATGAACAGCGTCGTCGGTAAGTTCTAGATTCCAAACATCAGATTCCAGTGAGCTGTCAGCTTTCAGCACGCAGCGGTCAGTGCCCACGATGAACTGAAAGCTGATAGCTGGCGGCTAAAAGCCGAACGAGGTTTAAATAGACTCATGCAGTTTAAGTCGGATATCGCCATAATCGGGGCCGGCGTTGTGGGGCTGGCTGTAGCTGCGCAGGTTGTCAGCCAAAGCAGAGCGGTCTATGTGCTGGAGAAGAACGAGAGGTTCGGCCTGGAGACCAGCAGCAGACACAGCGGCGTGATACATTCGGGCATTTACTATCCCTACGATTCACTGAAGGCGAAGCTGTGCGTGGAGGGGAACAGCCTGCTCTATGAGATTTGCCGGAAGCATGGCATCGGCTATAAGAAGCTGGGGAAGCTCATCGTGGCGAACAGCGACGAGGAAGTAGAACAGTTGCGGGGTTTGCAGGAGAGAGGGAAACGCAACGGGGCAAAAAGCCTGAAGATGCTCTCGAAACGGGAGATGAAGAAGCTGGAGCCGAATGTAGAGGGAGTGGCTGCGCTGCTGTCTCCGTGGACGGGCATCGTCGATTCCCATGGTCTGATGCAGCACTACATCGCCAGGGCGAAGGACGGCGGTGCAAACATAGTCTATAAAACGAAGGTTGCGGGTATTGAGAAAGTCGCCGATGGATACGGAGTCACCGTGGAAGAAGACGGCAGGAAAGGATTTTCCTTCACCACGCAGGTACTGATAAACTGCGCCGGACTTTACTGCGATAGAATCGCCGAGCTGGCAGGGATAGACATAGCTAAAGCCGGCTACAAGCTGCACTACTGCAAGGGGGAATACTTCAGCGTGGGGAACGGTAAGAACAGGATGGTCGAGAGGCTGATATACCCGGTGCCTGAACCCAAAGTAACCGGCGTGGGCATACACGTTACACTTGACCTCGAAGGCAGAATGAGGCTGGGCCCCAGCGTGGAGTATGTGGACAGTATAGACTACAGCGTTGACACGAGACATAAAGAGGCATTCTATGAATCGGCAAGGAA
>VGNW01000031.1 GCA_016865955.1 Chloroflexota bacterium
ATGTGCCGATAGAACGTGTCAACGATTACATGCTGGGATATACCTGCTTCAACGATGTCTCGGAACGGGTCAACCAGAGAGACGATGTTCAATGGACGCGGGCTAAGAGTTATGACACCTTCGCTCCTATGGGGCCCTGGATTGAGACGGAAGTGAATCCTGATAACCTCAAGATTGAGACCTATCTCAATGGCGAGCTGCGTCAATCGGCTCGTACCAGCGATCTTATCTATGGGGTAACTGAACTCGTGAGCTTCATCTCAGGAGTGATGACCCTGCTTCCCGGCGATGTCATCGCTACAGGGACACCGGCGGGTATCGGAAAAATGAAGCCGGGCGATGTGGTCGAGGTCAGGATAGAAGGCATAGGAACTCTGAGGAACTCGGTTGTCGAGAAGGGGTAGATTGGAGCATCTGCTCCAATCTACCCGGGTGGGAGGAACACAAAATGGCAAAGTCAGTCGCCAAACACATTGTCATCTTCGTCACAGCCTCGAGCTACGAGGAGGCGCACAAGATTTCCGAGGCTCTGGTGGGGCAGAAAAAGGCGGCTTGTGTGAATATAGTCCCCAAGGTGAACTCGATATTCACCTGGAAGGATAAACTCGAAGAATCAGAGGAGTGCCTGTTGATTATCAAGACTAGAGCGAAGCTGTTCCGGGATGTCGTAACTCTGGTCAAATGGCTGCACAGCTACGAGGTGCCCGAGATAATCGCTTTGCCCGTCATCGAGGGAAATCCGGACTATCTGGAATGGATAGATAAAGAGACGGGGAAGAATGAAAAGAGAGATAAAAATCAGCGCAGGGCAGATAGAAGTTAAGGCTTATCTCAACGAAACGAACACTGCCAGGAAGGTGTGGGATGCTCTGCCTATAACGGCTTCAGCCAATACCTGGGGCGACGAGATATATTTCACCATCCCCGTGCAGACGGAACCGGAGAATGCACAGGAATTGGTGAGCCTGGGCGACATCGGCTACTGGCCCCCGGGCAAGGCGATGTGCCTGTTCTTCGGCAAGACCCCTGTCAGCAGGGGTGACGAAATCAGACCTGCCAGCGCAGTCAATATAATAGGTAAAATCGAAGGCGACTCGAAAGTGCTAAAAAAAGTGAATGATGGCGATACTATAACCGTACGGAGGTAGGAGAGTGGATGTATTAGAGGCGATAAAGACGCGAAGGAGCATACGGAAGTTCAAGGAAGCCCCTGTGCCGGAGGAATTGGTGCAGAAGGTATTGGAGGCGGGCAGATGGGCGCCCTCGTCGAAAAACAGGCAGCCCTGGAAGTTCATCGTTTTGAAAAGCGGCGACATCAGAAAGAAATTATCTGAGTTATTGACCTATGGCTGGTTTCTTGCCGATGCGCCGCTGGGTATTGCGGTGATAGTCGACCCCAAGGAATCGGGTCGTTCTGTGGAGGACGGCGCTATTGCTTCGGAGAACATATTGCTTGCTGCCCACGGACTCGGTCTGGGCGCGTGCTGGATAGGCTCCTATGGAATACCTCTCGAAGATAAAGCAAGAGAACTGCTCGGCGTACCTGAGGGGCAGAGGCTTTTGTCCGTGATCGCGCTGGGCTATCCCGATGAGAAGCCTGCGCCGACGCCCAGAAAAAGCCTGGCCGATATAGTATTTAAGGACAAATATGGTGAGCGATGAACCGAAGACAACAAGCCGGTAAATTCGAACGTCCTGAAATCTTCAGACCGCCCAGTGAGAGGGAGAGCTATTTCCTGCCTTTGACCAGCGGCTGCTCCAACAATACCTGCACCTTCTGCGGTTTTTATGGAACGAAGCTGAAAATGAGGGATGTTAGCGATGCCAAAAGCGAGATAGACGCACTGGCTATGTTCATGAATCACAGGGTCTGCCTGCCGGATATCGACAATATGGTTTATGCCATAGCCAGCAGATGGGATGGACGCAGGGTATTCCTCCAGGACGGCGATGCCGCGGTGTATCCGTACCCGAAAATGGTTGAAGTTCTGGAATACCTGAACGAGAAATTTCCTAATCTGGAGAGGGTAGGTTCTTATGCTACTCCTCAGGACATACTGCGGAGAAGCGTTGCTGAGCTCAAGAAGCCGAAAGAACTGAAGCTGAGCATATTCTACACAGGCGTTGAAAGCGGCGATGACGCGGTACTGCTGAAGGTCGGCAAAGGGGTGAACAGTGCTCAATTGATTGAGGCTGGTAGAAAAGCAAAGGAGGCGGGGATAATCCTTTCGCTTACCGTAATTCTGGGCTTGGGCGGAGTCGAAGGAAGCCGGAAGCATGTTCTGGAAACGGCGAGGGTTCTTTCAGCAATCGACCCCGAGTATGTGGGCGCTTTGACGCTGACTCTGGTGCCGGGGACTCCCCTCTGGCAGGATTGCCAGTACGGCAAGTTCCACCCCATTTCGCCGTTTGAATCTCTGGAGGAGCTGAAGTTGATGATTGAGAGCTCCAGCTTCACCGATTGCTTCTTCAGCTCTATGCACGCCTCCAACTATTTATCGGTGCGGGGCAAATTGCCTCAGGACAAGACCAGGATGCTAAAAGAGCTTGAGCGAGTCCTTGCCAGAAAAGACCCAGCTCTGCTGCGTCCTGAGTTCTTGAGAGGGCTGTAGGTTGATAAAAGACAACGAATTCAGCTAAAATGGCGCAGGAGAAATATTGCTGCGAGAAGATTTATGCTGAACCATGATATGCAGGCTGAAACTGCTGCTTCAGGAAAACAGGGCTTCGTGGATAAATTAGCCGGAGTTTGGCATTTTATGGGCGATAGGACTCCGAAGGACGTCGATATAGTTCCCCCGCGTCCCCGCAAGGAGAACCCGTTTCGCAAAGACGGCACGGTCATTGTGAGCAAGGTTCAGGCGGGGCAGAATCTCAAGGCTTCCATCGCTAAGGCAGTGGGGCTTATCGGAGGACTGGATAAGGCTGTTGCAGCAGGCGACCGCGTGCTGGTGAAGCCCAATTTCAACAGCGCCGACCCTTACCCCGGCTCGACGGATCTGGAGTTCCTGAAGTCGGTAGTTCAGATTCTCCTGGAAGCCCATGCCAAAGTGGTAGTGGGCGAAAGCTCGGGGGGCGTGTGGAGACCTACCGCAAAAACGCTGGGGAAAGCAGGAGTGGTAGCTCTGGCTGACGAAATGGGGGTTGAATTAGTACCCTTCGAAGATAGGAAGAGGGACTGGGTCAGGGTCAGGATTGATGGCGACTACCTTAAGGAAGTAACGGTGCCCCGTTCAGTCTATGAGGCGGATAAGATAATCTATCTACCCTGCATGAAAACCCATCTTTTTGCCAGGTTCACCCTGTCGCTTAAGCTGGGAGTCGGCTTTATGCATCCCGGAGAGCGCCGTGCTCTGCACTTAAGGAATCTGGAGCATAAGGTGGCTGAAATCAATCTGGTCTGGCAGCCTGACCTTATTATAATGGATGGCAGGAAGGCATTTGTATCAAAGGGGCCTGAAAAAGGGGAAGTGGCAGAGCCTGGAGTGATAATGGCTTCTGGGGACCTGGTGGCTATCGATGTCGAGGCTCTTAAGATTCTGGGTTCTTATAAGGCTAAGAACAGGCTTATGTCTGATCCCTATGATTCCCCTCAGATTTTGACAGCACTCAGGCACGGCCTGGGGCTTAAAGACTACATGGTGGTTGCCTGAACGGTGTTGAATCTGATACCGTAATCTTTCGTCGAGGTGTATTATGAAGGCACTTATCCTGGCTCCGTTCTGGCATGAGGCTCTGGAGAAACTCGGAAAGAAAATGGAAGTCATCTACGAAAGCTGGATGGACACCAACAAGCTGCTGTCCGCAGAGGAATTCATCGAGCGCATTCAAAGCCAGGATATCCAGATAGTGGTGGTAGAGGCTGATTTTATCACTCGCGAGGTTTTCGAAAGGGCAAAGAAGCTGAAATTTCTGGGGGTGTGCCGGGCTGATATGGCTTACGTCGATGTAAAAGCTGCTACGGAGCACAGAGTCCTTGTGGTCAACACGCCCGGAAGAAATGCTGCCGCTGTCGCGGAGCTGACAGTCGGTCTGATGCTGGCTCTGCTGCGGCATATCCCTAAAGCTCATCAGATAGTCAGTTCCGGCAACTGGATTGACCCGACCACCGCCTATTTCTCCCTGCGCGGCGGCGAGCTGAACGGAAAGACCATAGGCATAGTGGGATTCGGAGCTATCGGACGCAGGGTAGCGAAGCTGGTCGGCGGCTTTGATGCCTTTGTGCTGGCTTACGACCCCTTCGTGGATGCTAACGAGGTAAAGAAAGCCGGGGCACAATCGGTTGAACTGGACGATTTGATGCAGCGCTCTGATATCGTCACGCTACACGCTTCTACAGCTCCCGGAGCCATCGGCTTGATAAGCGCTCAGAGAATAGCCTTGATGAAGCCAACCGCTTATTTAATCAACGCTGCCAACGCCTTCGTCATAGATAACGAAGCCATTATCAGGGCTTTGCAGGAGAGGCGCATTGCCGGGGCTGCCTTCGATGTTTTCGAGACCTGGCCTGTGCGTCCTGATAGCCCCTTGCTCAAGCTGGACAACGTGGTTCTCACACCACATATAGGCGGGGCGACGGAGGAGACCATAGTTCGTCACTCTCAGATGATAGTTGAAGATATAAAGAGGTTCTCGAAGGGGGAGCGTCCCCGCAATCTGGTCAATCCGCAAGCCTGGAGGAAGAGTGCCCGCTAAGTACGTTCTCGCCATAGATGCCGGCTCATCCGGATGTCGTGCCATTATTTTCGATATCCGGGGAAAGCTGGTTGCCTCAGCCTATCAGGAGTGGACATACGAGATACCGCCCGACCTCGCTCCCATGGGCAAGGAGTTCGATGCCGCAAAGCTCTGGGCTATCATCTGCAGGCTCGTTAAGCAGTCCCTGAAGAAGGCTGGCATCTCGCCTGCAGAGATTGTGGCGGTAAGCTCGACCAGCCAGAGACAAGCCGTCGTATTTCTGGACAAAGACGGTCGGGAGCTATATGCCGGGCCTAACACCGATTTAAGGGCTTTGATTGAGGGATTTACTATAGACGGCGAATGCGAGGAGGAAGTCTATCGCATAACAGGTCACAAACCGTCGCTTCTGTTCACCCCTGCCAAGCTGAAGTGGTTCCAGAACAACCGCCCCGAAGTCTTCGAGCGCATAGCTACTGTCCTCTCGCTGAGCGACTGGATTACATTTAAACTATCAGGTGAGCGAATTGCAGAAATCTCTTCGGTCGGCGATATCGGATTGCTGGATATCGGCAGTGCTAAATGGTCCAGCCGCCTGCTGAAGATGCTTCAGTTGCCTCGCGGCATATACCCGCCGCTTGTCTGGGCTGGCACTGGTGTTGGTAAAATCACGGCGCAGGCGGCAAAACAGACGGGCCTGGCAAAGGGTACGCTGGTGGTATCCGGCGGCGGCGATACTCAATGCGGCTTGCTGGGAATGGGGCTGAGCGATGAGGTGGAGGTGGGAATCGTAGCCGGCTGGAGCGGCACTCTTCAGATGATATTATCGCATCCTGTCATAGATTCCCGGCGCAGGACCTGGTCAGGATGTCACATACAGCCCGGGATGTGGGTGCTGGAGAGCAACGCACAGGAGTCGGGAGGGGCGTACCGGTGGTTGAAAGGATTGCTCTTCGATAAATCGGGGAAGGGCGATAAGTACGCTTTAATGGATAATCTGGCTCAGGATGCACGGTTCGGCTCCGGCGGGGCATTCGCCTTTATCGGGCCGACGAAGATGGATATGACACGCATGAAGCCAAGCCTGGGCGGCTTCATCTTCCCCGTTACCCCGAGCGTCACCGGCATCGAAAGGAAACACCTGATCAGGGCGGCGCTGGAGAATCTAGCTTTCTCGTTTAAGGCTAACTGCGTTCAGCTTGAGGAAATATCGGGGCTCAAGTTAAGGAAAGTAGCTATAGGTGGAGGGCTGTCGAAGAGCCGCAGCCTTGTTCAGATACTGTCCAGTGTTCTTGATATGCCGGTAACCTGTTTCGAGTCGCACGAGGTAACCGCCTGCGGGGCGGCAATGTGCGCTGCTGCAGGCGCAGGCGTTTATCCTGACCTGATACAGGCTATGAGGAAAATGCAGCCTGAATCCAGAGAGGTGACACCTGATTCTCAAGCCGCAGGAGAATACCCGCCGCTCTATGAGAAATGGCTCTATACTATGAAATGGCTTGATGAATTACTGGATAAAATAGGGTAATTCCTGCAGTAATGCGCATACGAGACTCTGATTATAATCTTGACAGGCGGAAATAAAAGTGCTATAGTGATAATGTCCTCGGGTGGGTGAACCAGCTGAAGAGGAAAGCGTCCGCAATAGGAAACGAGTAGGAAGCGAAAGGGACCGTGGGGCGGACAAAAACCAGAGAGGCTGGGGAAGTCACCCGAGGTTTTTTTATACCTGTTAGATGTGTTCCTTCCCCCTGCCGCTCAAGGTAAATTCTATCTCCTTATTCTGAATGCGAGGTAAATCACGATGTCCTGCTATTTTCGCCATTTAAACGGGGTCTTCAACGAGGCTGGCATTGAGGTTAATGCTGCCAACAGAAAGATGGTAAAAGAGGCGATTCATAAGCTGACCGGCGTTGGTAGTAGTGATTGCCCTGCTGCCTGGAAAAAGCTCAAGCTGCATGTGTTGAACGATGAGAAGAATCGGAGCGAGTTTGTCAAAAAGCTCCGTGCTGAGATAAGCAGGCGCTCATGAGGATGAATCACACACCACTGGCATATCCTTGTGGGGTTTTCTATTATCTCGTTGCGAGCCCCGACTAATCGGGGCGTGGCAATCCCAAGATTAGTATTAATTAACGGGGTTGGTCTTCAATAAGACGAAGTCTGTCTTATAAACTAAAGTTGAGATTCCTCAGCCTTCTTCCTGAAGGAAGAATGGCTTCGGAATGACATAAACAGAGGAATGGCATAGATGGGGGTGAATTGCTAATCAGAACCTGTTCTCCTATAATATCGGCTAAAAGTTGACTATGAATGATGTTGCTAGCAGAGTGTAGTGAGCAGCGGTGGGGTGTCTTATGAGCAAGCAGGTACTTGGCTTCACTAAAGCCCTGAGCGAAATTGCGGATGCACTTAATTCAAGCCTCGCTGCCGGCGAGAAGCTTCGCCTTATGATTAAGGTTGCAGCGCGTGCCCTGGGTGTGCGGGGTTGCTCGTTGATGCTGCTGGATGCCCAGAAGAAGAGACTTATTCACGCTGCCTCGCACGGTCTCAGCGAGCGCTATTTGAGAAAGGGCTTCCTGGAATCGGAGAAAAGCCTCTCCGAAATCCTGGAGGGGAAGGCGATACATATCCCCGATGTCCTTAATGACCCGCGAATACAATTCCAGGAACTGGCTGAGCAGGAGCATATTTCTTCTATTCTTGGCGTGCCGGTTAGAATCAGGGGAGAGGTTGTGGGCACGCTGCGTATCTACAACAGGATGAAACGTGATTTCAATTCGGGAGAGGAGGGGTTTCTCAACACGGTTGCCAATTTGGTTGGCGTTGTTCTGGAGACAGGCAGAATCGGTGACGCAGGGGAACAATTGTTGGAGTCCGAAACCAGAGTTGTAGCAAAACCGGCACCGTTAGCCTCGCAGCTGAAGCCAGTCGCCTTCGCTCACCCCAGCGAAGAGGAATTCGCCCATCTTCTGGATTTTTACCAGATTGAATGGCTCTATGAGCCCCGTTCTTTCGAGTTGCGCTGGGACGGCAAAGGCTCTGAGATGTTCACCCCCGATTTTTATCTACCGGTACTCGACCTTTATATAGAGATGACGACTATGAAGCCCGAACTGGCGAGGGAGAAGAATCGCAAGGTGCGCCGCTTGCGGGAATTGTATCCGGGAGTAAATATCAAACTTCTGGCGCGCCGCGACTATGACCGCTTGATCGCCAAGTACGGGCACGGGCCTCTGGCAGGGACTAAGACACGGGGTGTGGGTCGGGTGTTCTTCAGCGCTGCCCAAATACAGAGGAGAGTGCGCCAGCTTGCCAAGGAGATATCAAAGGACTACGAAGGTCGCCATGTGGTGCTGGTGGGGGTATTGCGCGGAGTGTTCTGTTTTATGGCTGACCTCATGCGTTACCTCACGGTTCCCGCGGATGTGGATTTCATGTCTATTTCTTACTATGGGGTCGGTCGCAGCAAGGCGGTGCATGTAACCAAAGACCTCGATTTAAACCTCGAAGGTCGTCATGTCCTGCTGGTGGAAGACATAGTGGATACCGGGATGACGCTTAGCTTCGTATTAGGCTACTTGAAAGAACGCAATCCGGCAAGCCTGGCAGTTTGCACCCTGCTCGATAAAAGAGTACGCCGCCTGGCAGAAGTGAAACTGGCGTATGTGGGCTTTGAGATACCGGATGAGTTCCTCGTAGGGTACGGGTTGGACTATCAGGAAGAGTACAGAAACCTGCCCTTCATAGCGCTCCTGAGTGAGGAAAAACCCGGCGCAGAGCAGGATACCGGGCAAAGCGCATAAAAAAACCCCGGGTGACCTCCCCAGCTTCCTTGACCTCTTTCCGCCCTCCTCGGTCCCTTTCGTTCCCTACTCGTTTTCCTTACTGCGGATTCGGTCTTTTCTAACTGGTTTGCCCACCCAGGGACAAATTAAACTATACCACTTTCTATTCGTTTTGTCAAGTTTTTTATTCAAGATAATCCTGTAAGGCATTAGTATTGTAAGTGGAACCTGTTCGTATTCGGAAATAATCTTTAGTACTATCTAGCCCTAAACTATTGTCCAAAATGACTATTGTGTGTATCAGTTGCAGTGTGGTAATGTGTTAGCTAATAGTGGAGGAAGAGGTAACTAAAATGAAGAAATGTAGGATTGGTGTACTTACCGGAGGCGGTGATTGCGCCGGCCTTAATCCTGCTATTAAGTGGGTGGTCAAGACCGCTCAGGATTCGCGTTTGCCTCGGGAGAGAGGAATTGAATACGAGGTGCTGGGTCTTCGCGATGGTTGGAAGGGGCTGGTCAATGTTAATCCCGCAAGCGCGGACAGCATGAAGGAGTATACGCTGCCGCTGAATCAGGACCTGGTGAGAACCTGGGACAGATATGGCGGGACGATGCTGGGTACATCGAGAACGAATCCCTATGACCCCAAGAACGACAGGTCGAAAATAGCTTTGAGCAATATAGATAAACTCGGTCTGGATGCGCTGATAGCCATAGGTGGCGAGGACACTCTCGGTGTGGCTAATAAGCTGCATCAGGCGGGGGTGAGTGTTGTCGGCATTCCCAAAACCATAGATAAAGACCTTTCGGGAACGGATTATACACTGGGATTTGAAACGGCGCTTAACGTTATCACAGAGGAAATAGACAGGCTGAGAACAACCGCCGGCTCTCATAAAAGGATATTTGTGGTTGAGACTATGGGGAGACATGCAGGGTGGCTGGCTCTGGAAGGCGGGGAGTCTGCCGGCGCATATATCATACTCATCCCTGAGTATGATTTTGCTGTTGGGAGAGTGAATGAGCTTGTCCTCGAAGGGAAGAGAATGGGAAGCCGGTACGATATTATCGTTGTTGCGGAAGGGGCGAAGCCGGCGGGCGGCGGCGAGTTTGTGACGGGTAACGGGGTGGATAGCTTCGGACACAAAGCTCTGGGAGGCATCGGAGAATATCTGGCTAAGGAGATTCAGAACGCTTCCAAGGTGGAAACGCGCAGTATTGTTTTGAGCCACCTGCAGCGCGGCGGCGCTCCCTGTGCCTATGACCGCAGGATGGGCAGGTATTTCGGCATAGCTGCTGTCGACCTTGTGCTGAAGAGGGAATTCGGGAAAATGGTGAGCTACAAAAACGGTGAGATAACTGCTGTGCCGCTTCAGGACGCCGTAGGGAAACTGAAGCTGGTGGATGTGAATACCCAGTACGATGTCGAGAGATACAACGGACGGCGAACTATTCTGAGATAGGAAGAGAGACGATAAAATGCCCAAAAGCTCCGTTCAGTCCGCACAAATAGACGCCCTGGTGAAAGATGCTGCGCTTGCGCCTGATGCTCAGGTGAAGGAAAAGGGTCAGCGGCAAATCAGAGAGCTGTCTGCGAGTCAGGGCATCTACCCTGCAAGCATTCAGGGTCTGTACGAGGCTGCCGGCAAGGGCATATACAGCAACAGGACGGTGCCCGCAATAAATATCCGCGGTATTACCTATGATGTGGCGAGGGCGGTGTTCAGAGCAGCGCTGAAGGGCAATGTCGGGGCTTTTATCTTTGAAATCGCTCGCTCGGAGATAAGCTATACGAATCAAAGGCCCGGCGAGTATGCCGCCTGCGTGCTGGCCGCCGCAATGCGCGAGGGATTCGAGGGCCCGGTTTTCCTGCAGGGCGACCATTATCAGGTGAACCAGTCCAAATATGGCTCGGAGCCGGAAAAAGAGCTGACGGCTATCAAGGAACTGATTCGGGAATCGGTGGCTGCCGGATTTCTGAACATAGATATAGATGCCTCGACCGTTGTCGATTTGAGCAAGAAGACACTTGAAGAGCAGCAAGAGAAGAACTGCCTGGTTACGGCTGAGATGACGAAGTTTATGAGGAGCATTGAACCGAAGGGGATAACTATTTCTGTTGGCGGTGAAATAGGGGAAGTGGGTAAGAGAAACAGCACGGTGGAGGACCTCAGGGCTTTTATGTCGGGGTACCTCAAGATGCTGGGTGCGAATATTAAGGGTATTTCCAAAATCAGCGTGCAGACCGGTACTACCCACGGCGGAGTAGTGCTGCCCGATGGCTCGATTGCCAATGTCGAAATCGATTTCAAAACCCTGAAAGAGCTGTCCAAACTGGCTCGTGAGGAATATAGAATGTCCGGAGCTGTGCAGCATGGCGCCTCCACGCTGCCCGACGAGGCATTTCATCACTTCCCTGAGGTGGGCACTGCCGAGGTTCATCTGGCTACCGGGTTCCAGAATATCATCTTCGAAAGCAAGCATTTCCCCAAAGAGCTGTTGGAGCGCATCAATAAGGGGCTCTTCGAGAAGTACTCCGCCGAGAAAAAGCAGGGCGAGACCGATGAGCAGTTCCTGTATAAGACCCGCAAGAAGGCGTTTGGCGATTTCAAGAAAGAGATGTGGGGCATCCCCGAAAACACCGTTGCGGGAATAAGAGAGGAGCTTGAGAGCCGCTTCTCTCTGCTCTTCGGCAAATTGAACGTAACCGGAACCAGAAGCCTGGTTAATAAATATGTAGCTAAGTAGCTTTCTCGGATTGCTGTCTCAGTCTCATTGTCGCAGAATTACACATCTTACAGGACGGGAGATAAACAGATGATAAGACAGGCTACCAAGACGAGGCTGCCCAAGCGCATTGGTCGACTGGATGAACTCGCCCATAATATGTGGTGGAGCTGGCATGTAAAGGCGCGCCAGTTGTTCAGAGCGCTCGATTACCCGCTATGGATTATAAGCGGCCGCAATCCGGTTAAACAACTGAGAGACATCAATCCCGATAAATTGCAGGCTGCTGCCAACGACCCGTCTTTTCTTGCTTTGTACGATTCCGTTATGGATGCCTTTGATTCGGAAGTGTCCACCCAGGATGCCTGGTTTACTACCAAATACCCCAATGTATTGTCCGGGCCTGCAGCCTATTTCTCCATGGAATTCGCCATCCATAATTCTATTCCTATTTATGCAGGTGGACTGGGAGTCCTGGCGGGAGATATTTGCAAGGAAGCGAGCGACCTGGGATTGCCCCTCGTAGGGATAGGGTTTATGTATCCCCAGGGGTATTTCCATCAGCGCATCTCTGCAGACGGGTGGCAGGAGGAAATCTACAAACAGTTGGATTTCAGCGAAGCCCCCATAACCCCATTGTTTTCCTCGCAGTGGGGTAGAACCATCGCCGAAGTGCAGTTGGAAAATCGGACAGTACGCATCGGAGCCTGGCAAATCCAGGTGGGGCGTACCGTCATATATTTGCTGGACACTAATGTTGAGGAGAATTCTCCTCAGGACCGGCAGCTTTCGGCGCGCCTGTACATAGCAGACAGAGAGTTGCGCATTCAGCAGGAGATAGTTCTGGGTATCGGCGGGACGCGCGTGCTCAGAGCGCTGAACATCAATCCGTCTATCTGGCATGCTAACGAAGGGCACGCAGCCTTTATGATGCTGGAACGCGTGAGGGAGGAGGTGGAAGCGGGGATAAAATTCGATGAAGCAGTGGAAAAAGTAAGGGCTAATACAATCTTCACAACGCATACCCCTGTGCCTGCAGGTCACGATGCTTTCTCTGTTCAACTTATGGATAAATATTTTTGCAACTACTGGGGTTGCCTGGGGCTGGATCGGGAGGCGTTTCTGGATTTAGGTCAGCAGAATGGCAGCGGCAACGAGTCTTTCAATATGACTGTGCTTGCCCTCACTATGGCCGAGCGCTGCAACGCTGTAAGTCAGCTTCACGGCACAGCCTCGAGAAAGATGTGGCATGTACTGTGGCCTGAGTCGAAAGAGGAAGAGGTCCCTATCTCTTACATAACCAACGGTGTTCATGTTCCTACCTGGATTGCATCTGAGATGGCGCATCTCTACGAAAAATATCTCGGTTCGGACTGGTTGAAAAGACAGGACGACCCGAAGCTATGGGAGCAAATACTGGATATTCCTGATGAGGAGATTTGGGCAACTCATCAGCTTCTCAAACGCAAGCTCAGGGGATCTATGCTGGGGTGGGCTCAGCAGCGCTGGACTGAGGCTGAGGTTATGCCTCAGCAGGTGCTCGCCATGGGCGCCCTGCTCCATTCGGAAATCCTTACTATTGGATTTGTACGGCGTTTTGCCGAATACAAGCGCCCCGCGCTTATTTTCCAGGATATCGAACGTCTGAAGAGGATAGTGAAAGACCGCTGGCAGCCGATTCAGATAGTGTTCGCCGGCAAGTCACACCCCGCGGATTTCCCGTCCAAATGTTTACTGCAACATGTGTACCGCCTGGCTACGGACCGCGCTTTCCAGGGACGGATAGCCTTTGTGGAGGATTACGATATGCACATGTCGCGCTACCTGGCACAGGGGGTAGACGTGTGGTTGAACGTGCCGCGCCGCCTGAATGAAGCCTCCGGGACCAGCGGCATGAAAGCTTCGCTTAACGGAGTCCCTCACCTGAGCGTTCGGGATGGCTGGTGGGACGAGGGTTACAGGGGTAACAACGGCTGGGCGATAGGAGATGGACCCAGAGCGTGCAAGCCGGACGAGGAAGATAGGGCGGATGCAGAGGCTCTGTATCGTCTCATAGAGGATGAATTGGTGCCTCTTTATTATGACAGGGACCGCAGCAATGTCCCTCACGGCTGGGTGCGTGTTATGAAAGAGGCGATTCGCACGGTTATTCCGCAGTTTTGCGCTAGACGGATGGTCAAAGAATATGCCGACCGGTTATATGTTCCTGCCATTCGAGAATCTCATGACAGAGGCGCTAAACGCTAGCTCAGGGAGCTTCTAACGATACAGGATGATGAAAAGCTTAGAAATCTACAGGAGGGAGACCTTCAGGAGGACGGAAATGAATCCAGTTAAAGAGGCGGAGGTGCTGTCAATGTCAACAATCTATAACTTTACGGGTGCCTGGGATGACAAGAGTCTGCTTGGCAACAAAGGTGCCAACCTGGTAGCGATGACCAAGCTGAGGCTGCCGGTGCCTTCCGGGTTTGTGGTATCTGTGGACGCCTTTAATGAGTACAAGCGTACCGGGAAGATACCTGTCGAAGAAATCAATCAGGCTCTGGAAATCCTGGAGCAGCGCACGGGCAAGAAACTGGGCGCCGGTCTTGCCGTATCTGTCCGTTCTTCGGCAGCAGCTTCCATGCCGGGGATGATGGATACGGTGCTCGATGTTAAAGATAGGGCTGACGTTATATCTGCCATTAAAAAGGTCTTCGAGTCCTGGAACAATCCCAGGGCGATTGAGTACCGTCGCCTTAACCGCATTCCTGCGGATATGGGCACGGCTGCGATAATCCAAGCGATGGTTTTCGGCGACCTGGACGAAAGGTCCGGCACCGGTGTGATGTTCACCAGAAATCCCAGCACCGGGGGAAAAGTTCTTTTCGGCGAATATATCAGCGGCGCCAAGGGCGAAGATTTGGTCTCGGGGCGACGGACTCCTCAGCCTGTCAGCGCTCTTAAAGAGCAGATGCCTGATATGTATGCGCAGCTCGAAGAAGTTGCCGGCATTCTGGAGAATCATTTCCGCGATATGCAGGATGTGGAGTTCACCATTGAGTCGGGCAAGATGTATATTCTGCAAACCAGGTCGGGCAAACGCAGCGGTCAGGCCTCGGTGAAAATTGCAGTGGATATGGCGAAAGAGGGCTATATTTCCCGTGAGGAAGCGCTGCTAAGGGTATCCGCTGAGGATGTAAGGTCGTTTCTGCACAGGCGAATCGAACATCCGGAGAAATATAAATCCATAGCCAGGGGATTGGGCGCTGCTCCGGGCGCAACCAGTGGCACAATTGTATTCCATCCTCTGGACGCAGTGGCAGCTATGAAGAGGAACGAGCGGGTGATACTGGTGAGGCCGGAGACCAGCCCCGATGACATCCTCGGCGTCTCTGCTTCTATGGGAGTGCTGACTTCTCGCGGCGGGCTCACATCGCACGCAGCTATAGTAACGAGAGCTATGGGCAAACCCTGTATCTGCGGCGCTGAAGAGGTGAAGATAGACCTTCATGCGGAGATATTCCAGGTTAATTCCCATGTGGTGAAGAAGGGCGATACCATCACCATCGACGGTAATACAGGCAAAGTCTATCTTGGCGCTCTGCCTATGGTGGAAGCCGAAGGCAGTGCCGAGCTGGCTGAGCTGCTCACCTGGGCTGATGCCTTCAGACGGTTGAAGGTCAAAGCCAATGCGGATACGGCTGAGGCTATTGCCCATGCCAGGAAGTTCGGGGCTGAAGGTATCGGGCTCTGCCGCACTGAGC
>VGNW01000032.1 GCA_016865955.1 Chloroflexota bacterium
GGTGTTTGGCTCCGTTTTGATGGTTCTTGACGGCGACCTTAGCCAGGTCTTCTCTGGTCCAGCCCCATTCTTTGAATGCTCTGATTGCGCAGGGTGCGAAATAGGCAGGCGCAGATTGCCAGGGCAATGAAGGATGCCAGTACAGTATCTCTTGAGACAGCCCTCTGCCTCCCTGGTCGAGAACCTTCTCCACGCCGCAGGCTACGACGATATTATATCTTCCGGATGCTACTGCATACGCGGCATTTCTCACCGCATCCATACCCGAAGCGCACTGATTCTCCACCCTGGTGACCGGTTTCCCGAAGCATTTCAGCGGTTCGGCGGCCGCCCATCCCGACATGCCTGACCAGTCGTAGAGTGTGGAGGCCCACAGCGCATCGACGTCTCTTCTCAAATCGATGTTTGCTTCTTTGCATGCCTCATGAACCGCTTCAACGAGCAAATCGCCGGCATCTGATTCCCAGTGTTCGCCGAATTTGGTGACGCCTGTTCCGATAATGGCTACTTTATCTCTAATGCTCCCTTGCATTCGTCCCTCCAAACTCAGTTCTAAGCTCTAAAGAGTCTGGCTCTCCAACCGTAGAAGGGAAAGTCGCTTTTCTGATGCAACAATCGGAAGGTCAACTCCACCTGAGTTCCGATATTAATCTCTTCGATGTCGGAGTCTGTCATCTCCAGCCAGATACGACACCCGTCTTCGAGGTCTACCAGCACCCTTGAGGTCGGATTTATGCCGTCGCCTGTGTAATTGCCCGGGCCCAGCAGGTAGTCATGGGTGAACGTAAAGACCTTTCCTTTTCGTGCCAGCTTCACTTTAGCGTGGTTGCCCTTCGTCCCGCAAGCCGTGCAGACCTTTCTCACCGGATACTGAAGCATACCGCACTTAGTGCACTTCATGCCGTAGAGAGGCAGCAGCCAACTCTCATCCCTCCAGTATTTGACCACAGAGCTTTTCTCCCAGTCCGGCCAGCCGACATCGATTTCCTTTTTTATAGAGAGGAATCGACCGTACGATGAGACCATTTTCTTAGAGGTAATATATTTTGTGCCTCTGTGCTTCGCTTTCTCCCCCTCCAATTTAGCAGTGGTCTTCACCAGCAGCGCGTCGCTTCCTTCGCCATAGCTGGCGCAGATAATCCTTGCATCTGGCTTTGCCTGTTCCAGCGCCGCTATGAGAACCAGCAAGCAGTGTGCTGTTCCTGTTACTCCTACGTTTTTGAACATAAGGTCCTGCACCTGCGTTTTCGCATCTATCTTCAGCGCACCTGAGACAGCAGCATGGCTTCTTGCCTCGGGCGCGTAGAAGGCGAATTTGGAGATATCCTTAGCCAGTATTTTGTGCTTCTCCATCAGGTTGGCTACCGCTTGCGGGATATCCTTCAGAACTCCGTATCTGGAATCAAGCCTTACATCGAATATTCTGGTGTATCTATCATTTTCCCTTCTCCAGGGTCCCGGGATGGGATTCACCACGGTGGAGAAACCTTCTATCTCGGCAATAGCTTCCTCTTTCCGTCCTATCAACAGGGCTGCTGCGCCATCGCCGAAGGCTTGCTCCGCGTCGGAACGCGGCATGGCTTTCCTGGCATCGGCGGCGATGACCAGAGCTTTTTTGATACTCCCGGCTTTGATTGCATCGCAGGCAGCTTTCACAGCCAGCGTGCCTGCTCTCAGCGAGCCTGTGAAGTCGAAAGTATATACATCTTTTCTCAAGTCAAGTGCGGAAGCCATGAGCGAAGCTGCCTGTTTTTCTTTGAATGGAGAGGAAACCGTGGCGAAGTAGAGGCTGTCTATCTCTCCGGGGTCGACACCTGACAGACAGTCGAACCCCGCCTCGACCCCCATGGTCAGGCTGTCCTCGTCCCATGCCGCGACTGCCCTTTCTCCTCCCAGGGAGGCGCTGCCGATTGACTTCGCTATCTCATCCCTGCTTATTCTCCAGACGGGAATATAGGCACCGTATGACAATATGCCTGCCAACTCAATCTCCTTAGTTGAAATACAGACCGGTTTTTCCTTCACAAATGGCTAATGGGCTTTAAAGACGAGGTAAGACCTCTTGCCCGCAGTTTGTTCGGGGAACTCTATCTTTACAGGAGTCCCGACCTTGATTTTCTCCGGGCTTCTGGCGTCTATGCCCTGGATTCGACCGCAGATTTTCGGCCCCTCGTCCAGTTTAACTATCCCGACCAGATAGGGATTATTCCTATCGTATCCCTCCGCAACAACGCAGGTGGGACCCACAGCGATAACGGTGAAAGCGGCAAGTTTGCCGTCACCCTTCATCTGCACCCATTCCATATCCGAACCGTAGCATTTAATGCATATCGGGTGTGGGGGCAGATACAGGGCATGGCACTTCTTGCATCGGGAAGCCATGAGTTTCTTTTCGCCGAGGAATTGATAAAAAGAGTTGCTGTTAACTTCTTTCTCGCCAGTCAAGGGTTACCTCCTGTTGAAGATATGGACTACGCAGGTGCCGCCGGTTGCGCCGACATTATGAGTTAAAGCCAGACGAATGTCTTTGCCGGGTACTTGTCTCTGTCCCGCTTCCGCTCTCATCTGATGCCAGATTTCTACTACCTGTCCGATTCCCGAGGCTCCCACAGGGTGCCCTTTGGCCTTGAGTCCACCCGAGGTATTGATAGGCTTGGCGCCATCGCGAGCGGTGACTCCTTCCCTGGTCGCCTTGTAGCCTTCGCCGGGCTTGAAGAATCCCAGGTCTTCGGACGCTACAAGCTCGGCAATAGTGAAGCAATCGTGTACCTCGGCAATCTGGATATCCTGGGGTTTCACGCCTGCCATAGCGTACGCCTCCTGAGCCGCCACTCTTGCCGAGTTGATGGAAGTCAGTTCTTCTCTTTCATGCAAAGCGTGGTCGCTGCCGTGACCCGAGCCGATTATGTATATAGGTTTGCTGGAAAAGTTTTGCGCTAAATCTTCTGCAACCAGTAGAAGACAGGCTGCCCCATCGGTTATAGGGGAGCAGTCGAACAGCCTCATGGGCCAGGCAACTATGGGATTTGCCTGCGGATCTCTGAGAAAGTCCAACTCCTCCTTCCAGTTGGGTACGGGCTGACCCTTTTGCTTCGCCTTCTCAATCCTGGCATTCATAATGTCTCTTATGGAGCTGTTGAACTGCGCTTTGGGGTTTAGTGCACCGTTCCTATGGTTTTTGATTCCCACCCGCATGAAGTCCTCCGGCGTAGCGCCGTACTTGTCCATATACGCTGAGGCAATGGCAGCGTACAGACCGGGGAAGGTGAAGCCGCAGCAAGCCTCATAAAGGATATCGCTGGCGGAAGCCAAAGTGTCCGTTACTCTTTCAGTGGGGAGATTAGTCATTTTTTCAGTGCCGCTTGCCAGTACGATGTCGTAGAGGCCGGAGGCTACAGCGATGACAGCCTGTCTCAAGGCTAATCCGCCGCTGGCGCAGGCAGCCTCCACTCTGGTGGCTGGTTTAGGCACCAGACCTATCCAGTCTGCCATAATCGGTGCGATGTGTCCCTGTCCTTCGAACAGGTCGCTGGAGAAGTTGCCTACGTAGATGGACTGGATATCCCTGGTCTCCATCCCCTTGTCCACTGTTTTTACCATCGCGCTGTAGGCTTCGACGAATAAATCACGGGTCGTCTTGTCGGCAAAGGAGCCAAACTTCGACATGCCCGCTCCTACCAAAGCCACCCCTCTTCCCAGTTTTCCTGCCTTTCGGCTCATGGTTCCTCCTTATAAGTGCTATCGACTTATTCTGAAATCATTTGGTTATTTTTATCTTTGTACCGATATATTTCCTTCTGAATTCGGCTGATACTCGGGCTGTGGTCTCTAAAGTGCTGGCTGCTGCCTCGGGCGACATCGCAGCCAGCGAGCACGATGGCGTAATCAGGCATTGAGACTTGATAGTTTCATAATTTACGCCCTTCTTCGCAAGCAAGCCCATCGTCTCCACTAAACGGTCGACAAGGCTGGCTGCGGTCTCTTTGCTGACACTATCTTCGCTGTTGGGAACAATACCCCAGGCAATGACTCCGCCCCTGTCGAGGAAGCTCTTCACTTCGGTGGGATACAGGCTGATGCTCTCTCCGTAGCTGTAAGCATCGAAGTTGAGTATGTCCAGCGATGTTTGCAGAAGCACCGACCAGTCGGTATTGCCGCAGCAGTGGACGCCCTTGAGTCCGCTGATGCCTCCCAGCACCTCTTCGATTAGAGTCACCACATGCTCTTTGGGGAAGGAGACGAAAGCAGAGCCGATTGATGTCAGGTAGGGCTCGTCCACAAAGATGATGGTATTTGGGCACACGCTCTTCAGGGCTTTCTCCTGCCAGCCAGCCTTAAGCCTGAGATGTTTGGCTATGGCATCGGCAAGAACTTCATCGTAAAGAAGAGGTCGGCGATTCTGGTCCGTGACGGTGAGTCCGAAGCTGATGGGTCCGGTAACCTGTCCCTTGACCGCTTTGGGCTTGATTTTCTTGACCTCTTTGAGAAACACTTGAAAGCCGGCAGCATGGTCGGGACTCATTGCATATTGGTCTATCCGGCTCACCAGATAGGCGGCGTAGAGATGCTCCAGTGGCTGGCTCAAATCCCGGGAGCGGTCAACCCAGATACGCTCGTCCTCAACTACAACGCCCGGGAAACGCTCGCTGTACTGGACATACATATTCTCATTGAAAGACCTTTTGGGCAATTGAGGCCAGGCGGGTATTTCAGGGAGGTATTTCAACACTAAAGAGCACGCTTGCTGAGGGTCAACATGCGGCATGCTGCCCACTGCTGTAGCTAAACCGTTTAACTCGAACCCCCTTTTGGTCATTTAAGATATTTCCCTATTAGCAGGGACAACTCCTCCTTCTTCTTCGAGGGAATCAGGGCCTTAGATGTAATGATAGCATTTTTGAGTGCAGTAGCGCAACCGCACTCCGTTCGTCTGGGCAGTTGACCGCTGGCTTTTATGATTACCTCCTTCGCTACCTCTACGGTCTTAAGCAGGTTGGAGATAACCATATCAATGGTGACCGACTCGTGTACCTCGTGCCAGCAGTCGTAGTCGGTGACGCAGGCGATGGCTGCATAGCATATCTCAGCTTCTCTAGCCAGCTTGGCTTCGGGTATGGCGGTCATCCCGATAACGCTGGCGCCCCAGGAGCGATAGAGATTGGATTCTGCTCTCGTGGAAAAAAGAGGCCCCTCCATTGCCAGATATGTGCCTTTGGGGTGTACCCGGAGCTCCTTGCTTGCTACGTTGTTTTCTGCCACGCGGTAGAGCAGCTGGCTGAGCGCAGGGCAGAAGGGGTCGGCAAAGGTAACATGTCCTACGATGCCGTCGCCGAAGAAGGTGCTTGTGCGGCCCCTGGTGCGGTCGATAATCTGGTCCGGGATAACGAGGTCGAGAGGCTGTATCTCCTCCTGCAGGCTGCCCACAGCGTTCACAGAGATTATCCATTCCACGCCCAACGATTTCAACGCATATATATTTGCTCGCACCGGCAGCTCGGTCGGCATTATGCGATGCCCTCGGGCGTGCCTGGGCAGGAAGGCAATCTTAGTTTTTCCCAGGGTTCCCACCATTATGGCATCGCTGGGGTCGCCGAAAGG
Source organism: Chloroflexota bacterium (assembly GCA_016865955.1). Lineage (GTDB taxonomy): Bacteria > Chloroflexota > Dehalococcoidia > SZUA-161 > SZUA-161 > VGNW01. The sequence goes on from VGNW01000032.1 coordinate 5,599, forward strand.
GGTTTTCACCCTGACCTCTTTGACATCCTTGAGTCCCTCTATCTCGTAAAGCCCGCTGCCGCCGATTACACCAAGCTTCGCTTCGGTCATTTACAGCTCCTTACCTCAAAGTTTCTTTAGCTTCTCCACATAGGGTTCTTTGAACACGCCTTTCTCGGTGATTATGGCAGACACATAACGGTGTGGCGTCACATCGAAGGCGGGATTGGCTGCCTTTACCCCCTTGGGAGCTATTCTGACTCCCTGGATATGTGTTACCTCATCGGGGCTGCGTTCCTCAATGGGAATATCCGCGCCTGATGATAATGAGAGGTCGATAGTGCTTACCGGCGCCGCTACATAGAATGGTATGCCGTTCTCGGTGGCCAGCACTGCCAGGGTGTAAGTACCGATTTTATTCGCCACGTCTCCGTTGGCGGCTATGCGGTCGGCTCCGACTATGACGCAGTCGATAACGCCTTTGCTCATAAAATGCCCTGCCATGTTATCTGTAATCAGCGTTACCGGAATATTTTCTTTCATAAGTTCCCAGGTGGTCAATCGGGCTCCCTGCAGCAGGGGTCTGGTCTCAGTGGCATACACCTTTACTCTTTTTCCTTGCTCCTTCGCCATTTTGATAACGCCCAGCGCAGTACCGTATGCCGCCGTAGCCAGCGACCCTGCGTTGCAGTGGGTCAATATGGTGAAGCCATCTTTGATTAGCTCTGCTCCGAGTTCGCTCAGCCTGCGGTTCGCCTCGTCGTTTTCAGCCTCAATTCGTTTTGCCTCGACGAGAAGCCCTCTTTTGATTTGTGCAACGCTCTTGCCGCTTTGCGCTGCTTTATTCATCCTCTCCAGTGCCCAGAATAGGTTAACCGCCGTGGGACGTGACGCAGCCAGTGTTTTGCTCACAGGGCGCAATTTAGCCAGAAATTGCTCTTTAGAGCTTGCCCTCATTGCCTGTGCTCCCAGAGCGAAGCCGTATGCAGCAGCGACGCCGATGTCGGGCGCACCCCTGATGCGCAGCTTCTTTATGGCATCGGCTACCTCGCGGTAGTCGTGCAACTCCAGAAATACCTCTTTATGGGGCAGCTCGGTCTGGTCGATTATCCTGATTCTATCCCCGAGCCATTCGATGATTTTTAATTCTTTCATTTTCTCTCGAAGTTGAGCAGTTTGCGTTGTCGCTCTCTCAAGGAGAACAGATTATCTTTTTCTGCAATTTTAATGACATCTTCTGCTTTTATATGTTCCGCCGTAATCGATAGAATACCCTTCGGTTTTGTAACCCTGTGTAGCTCCCTTATCAGCGGCTCTCTATCTTTTATCATATGTATGGCATCGTATACCAGCGCAACATCCACGCTTCTGTCAGGTAACCCCGTATCTTTGTCCGAAAGGATGGTGGATATGTTAGTTATCCCCTTCTTATTGGCTTTTCTACGGACTGATTTTATAGCCAGGGGGTGGATGTCCAGCGCATATACTGAACCTTTGTCTCCCACTATCCCGGCGGCTGGCAGAGCATAGAAGCCGGGTCCGCAGCCGTAGTCCAATACGGTTTGACCTTCCTTTACTCCGGATTTTAGCAGTTGTTTTCTAGCATTCATAAATAGATAAGTACAGGCTAGAGCAAGTGCCATCAGCCTGTAAACCGTATTGGACATCGTCTCACTTTTCTGTTCGGCCATCTGCGTATTCACCTGTCTTTAGAGCAGTTTGAAGGCTACTACGTTCACCAATCCCTTATCGGTCAGCCTCAACTCTGGAATGACAGCTAGGGCGAGAAAGGAGAGTGTAGCAAACGGTGAAGGCAGCACACAGCCCAGACCGGAGGCTATTTTTTGCAGTTTCTCCAGTTTGGCTACGACGTTCTCTAGGGGTTCAGTAGATAGCAAACCGGCAATGGGCAGAGCTAAAGAGCCTTTGATTTTACCTTCAACCGCGGCGACTAAGCCGCCCTGTAATCTCTCGATCTCTTTGATTGCAGCGAATATGTCACGGTCGTTCGTGCCCACGACTACTATATTGTGGGAATCATGGGCTATGGAGGAGCCCAGCGCACCCTTTTTTAAACCGAAACCTTTGACCAGTCCCACTCCTATATTGCCGGTTGCTTTGTGCCTTTCCACTACCACCAGCTTCAGTATATCTCGCTCGATATCGGGCACAATAAGACCATCCCTGGTCTTTACCTGAGTTTTGATGCTCTTAGTGCTTACCTGCTCCGGTACAATCTCGATAACGGGAAGGCTCTTTTTCGAAGCCGGCAGCTTCAATGCCGCTATGCTGAAGGTTTTGATATTAACTGTGTGGGTAATCTCTGGGTCAGCTTCCCACTGTGCTGAGAACAGGGCTTTGCCGTTCTTTGCTGCCAGCCTTCCCTTGTGGAAGACCATACTTACATTGAACTTCTTTAAATCGTCAATCGCTATGAGGTTTGCCACGTAACCCGGCGCTACCGCACCAACCTGATGCAGTCTGAAATATTCGGCAGTATTTATGGTCGCCATTTGAATGGCACGCATGGGGTCGAGACCCAGCGCAATCGCCTTCCTGACCACGGCATCGATATCGCCCTCTCGGAGCAAGTCCGAGCAGGTGCGGTCGTCTGCTACAAAGAAGCACCTTTTATAGGTCTTATCCGTAACCAGCGGCAGCAGTTCTTCGAGATTTTTCTCCGAAGAGCCTTCTCTGATCATGAGGCGTATGCCGCGCCTCAGTTTCTCTTTGCCTTCCTCGAAAGAAGTGGACTCATGGTCGGAGCCGATTGCTGTCGCAACATAGGCGTTCAGGTCTTTGCCTGTTACTCCGGGGGCATGACCGTCTATAACCTTGTTTTTGAACAGGTCTATCTTCTGCAGCACCTGCGGATTTCGCATTAAAACGCCGGGGAAGTTCATCATCTCGCCCAGCCCGATGACATTCTTTAACCTCATAGTAGCTTTAAGCTCTTCAGCTCCGAGTTCAGCGCCTGCTGTCTCAAGATGTGTAGCGGGAACGCAGGAAGGAGCCGTGAAATAGAAATCCAGAGGGAGATTTCTGACACTGTCCATCAAGTATCTGATACCTTTGAGCCCGGTTACATTTGCCATCTCATGGAGGTCGGTGACTATGGCGGACACCCCCCGGGGTACTACGGCTCTGGCATACTCGGCGGGATGTAACAGCGAGCTCTCGATGTGTACATGGCCATCGATTAGACCCGGTGCGAGGTATTTGCTTTTCAGGTCGATAACGTGTTTTGCCTTTCGATAATCGCCGATGCCGGCGATTTTGTCCTCATATATAGCGACATTGTCCTTTTCTATCTCAGCGGTGAAAGTATTGATGATTCTGGCGTTGGTCAGCAGCAAATCTGCCTCGGCTTCGCCTCTGGCTACCGCGACGAGCTTCTCAAGATTCACTTTCATTCCTCCAGGATACAGAGGTTCGGCAGATAACGGTACTTCTCGTCGAAATCGAGGCCGTAGCCGACAACGAACGCATCGGGAACCGTGAAACCGACATAGTCAATGGGCACTTCCACTTTCCGCCTCGACGGTTTGTCGAACAAGGCGCAGAGCTTGAGCGAAGCAGGATTGCGGAAGCGGAGATAATCCAGGAGAAACCGCACGGTGATGCCCCTATCTATGATATCTTCGACCACCAGCACATGCCTGCCTTTCACCTGTGTCTCAACGTCTTTTATCAGCTTGATTTTGCCCGAGCTATCCTTGCCCGCGCCGTAGCTTGCCAGCCTGACGAAGTCGATCTCCACCGGTATGTTCATGGCGCGTACTAAATCGGACATAAAAACGAAACTGCCCTTGAGTATGCCGATGAGAAGAGGGTTCTTTCCCCGGTAGTCTTTTCTCAACTCGATAGCAAGTTCTGCTACCTTCTTGTCAATCTCTTTCTTGGGAATAATGACTCGGGGTTTAGCCAAAGACTTCCTCTTTCTAGATTTTGCCTACTGCAATGAGATAGAGAGCGCTTTCGTCTCTGCCGTTCAGTCCCAGCAAGCGGTTCACCTGGTCATCGTAGAAAGCGCCTATGGCACAGGCGCCCAGCCCCATCGATGTAGCTACGAGATAGGCATTCTGCGCTATGTGTCCTGCTTCGAAGAAGATATAACGCTGGGCGCGCTCCCTGTATCTCCGCTGCGTGCGCTGGAAGACAGCGGAGAGCAACAGCGCCGCATTAGCATGTCTTACCATAGTCTCGCCCAGAGCGGCATGCGACAAATCGTGGCTGAAGTCACCTTCGTATGTCAATTCAAGCTCATGAGATGGTATCAGGTAATGATAAATTCCTTTCGATAGACCTTCGACATTGTTTACCAGTGCATAGACCTCAATGGGATAAGTAGCGCCCGCAGAAGGGGCGGCTCTGAGTCCGTGGCGTTTGTCTGTGATGCCGCTTGAATATAGCAGAATGTGAGAGAGTTCAGCCAGAGACATGGCTTGACCGGAGAAATCGCGCTGAGACCTTCGATTCGCAATGGCCTGTTCTATGGTGAGGCCCTTATAGCTCAGCTCTCCGGTAAGTTGAATCTTTCTCATACCGGGAAATTATAAACTCGAAGGCATCTGCTGGCAAGTAAAAGTCCCCAATCGTGCTCCGTTAGTTCCGGGAGGTATCTCTAGGCATGACCAGTACGTGAGGGGCAGCGGTTACGGGATGCTGGCTGACCCTGACCGGGGTTGAGAACACCTCCTGTATGCTGCTCTCAGTGAGCACTTCCTGCGGCGAGCCGTCAGCGAAAACAGTCCCTTCTTTGAGCAGAACCAGGCGGTCAAAGAAAAGAGCTGCCATGTTCAGGTCATGCATGGCTGAGATGACAGTGACGCCTCGCTCGCGGTTGAGTCGCTTAACGATTTCCAGCATCTCTACCTGATGGCTTATATCCAGGTGAGTGGTAGGTTCATCGAGAAGCAGAAGCTGTGGTTCCTGGGCAAGCGCCATAGCCAGAATTACCTTCTGACGCTCTCCGCCGCTCAGTTCGTTGAAAAAACGGTTCTTCAAGCGTTCTATCCCGACGAGTCCCAGAACCTCGTCAGCCTTGTGTCGGTCTCTCTCGGTCGCTCCGGAAAGGAAGCCCACAAACGGAGTTCGTCCCAGCAGCACTACCTCGGATACTGTGAAGGCGAAGGGAATATGGAAATACTGCGGCACTACTGCAACTGTCTGCGCTATCCTCCTGCGGGGCAGTTTCTTTAAGTTAGTGTCACCCAGCGATACCTCGCCCCGCACCGGAGACAACACGCCGGTGGCCAGTTTGATTAGCGTGGTCTTGCCGCAGCCGTTGGGACCGATCAGCCCCACCATCTCCCCTGCTGAGACGGAGAGGTCTATATCCCGCAGGACAAGCCCGTTAAAATAGGAAAAGGATACTTTTTCCATGAGCAGGCTGTTAATATTAGAAAGCATATTCCCTCCTTGTGCGTCTGAGCAGGTAAATGAAGAACGGCGCGCCGATTAGTGCAGTCAGAATGCCCACAGGTATCTCCGTAGGGGCGAGTATAGTCCGGGCAAGGGTATCGGCAACCACCAGAAAAATAGCGCCGGCAAGGGCTGAAGCGGGCAGTAGCAATCGGTGGTCGGGTCCCAGAGCCAACCGTACGGCGTGAGGAATTACCAGTCCCACGAAACCTATGAGACCGCTGAGCGAGACGGCGCAGGCGGTGAGCAGCGAAGCCAGAGCCAGTATCAGCAGCTTCTCTCGCTCGACGTTGATTCCCAGATAGGCAGCCTGCTCTTCTCCTAGAGAGAAGGCATTGAGATGGAAGGCGAAGAATTGCGCTATGATGATACCAATCAGGATAATCGGGCCTATGACCGCTATCTGGCTCCAGTACTGAACCGATATGCTGCCCATGAGGAAAGAGAAGATGGAGTGAAGCTTGAGCTGCAGCACGTCGCTCATCATTATCAACAGGCTCATCACGGCTGTGAGCATGGAGCTTACCACGAAGCCGGCGAGCAGCATGCTGATAATAGGCGTCCTGCTTCCCACCCGGGCAAGGTTGTAAACCAGCAGTATGGTCGCCAGAGCGCCGCAGTAGGCGGCTACGGGTACCACGCCGAGTCCCGAGAAGGCAAGCCCGAGGGGCAGTATCATGGCGATGGTGGCTCCCAGAGCAGCGCCCGCTGACGTGCCGGTGATATAGGGGTCAGCCATGGGATTGCGCAATAGTCCCTGAAACAGGACGCCAGCGGTAGCTAGAGCTGCTCCCACTAGGGCGGCGCCGATAACGCGGAGCAATCTAATCTGGAAAATAATGGTCTCGTTGGCGGGATTCCAGGTGGCTTGGAAATCTGAGATGCCGATTTTGTTCAGTACCATTTTTACAATATCCAGTGCCGGGATAGACACGGCTCCGAACGCTGAGGCAAGCAACAGCGCTCCGATTAGCACCAGTATCAGCAGCCCTAAAGTTATCGCCGCCCGATTACGTCTTTTCATTCGTACAGCCTTTCAGTGCCATCGGGATGCCGGCGACCATCAGATAAACTTCATCGGCATTCTGTGCCAGCACCTGATTTGCCATGCCCAGAATGTCGCGGTACGCGCGACCTATGGGAGTGGTGGGCACCAAACCTAGACCAACCTCATTGGAAACAATGATAGAGTTTGCCTTTGAGTTCTTCAGGAGCGCTATCAGATTTTTTATCTCGGCAGTCACTTTTTTCTCCCACGTACCGACATCTGTGTTTTCATCTCCCATCAGATTTGAAACAAGGAGCGTAATGCAATCTATGATGACGACCTCGGCGTCTCCTAACTTGCCTCGCAGAGCCTTGGCAACATTTGTAGAGGCTTCCAGTGTTCTCCAACCGGCCGGCCTCGATTGCTTGTGTGTATCGATGCGTGCTTTCATTTCCTCGTCTAAAGGTTCTCCGGTGGCGACGAAGAGCACCCTCTTGCCGTGCTTTGCGGCAAGCTCCTGCGCGAAGCGGCTTTTGCCGCTTCGCGCGCCGCCGAGGATAAGCGTGATGCTCATACTCCGTAGCTCCAGGTTATCAAAGGAATTAAAATCAACACTTCCAATTGAACAACTTCATTGATTGCTCCGTATGTGTCTCCGGTAAGCCCTCCGAGCTTTTTGTTCAAATAGCTTCCCATGAAAATGGCAGCGAGAAGCGCGGCGGCTGTCACAGCCAGTCCGTCTAATCCCAGAAGGGGAATCGAGGCGGCTAACGTTATGGCTGTGGCTACTGCCAGCCAAGGCAGGGTTTTCCCCTGATGGAACACAGTCCCCAGACCCTGCTCTCTGGCGTATGGGTGGGCAAAAACAGCATAGACCATCGTCCATCGCGCTATCGCCGGCATCAGAATCAATACTTCCATCCTGTATTCGGGTGGCAGAACGCTCAAGGCTACATATTGAAGCAGAATCAGGCAGCATCCTCCCACCACTCCGAAGCCCCCGACCCGGCTGTCGCGCATAATCCTCAGTCTCTCCTCGGGAGAGCGACCGCCGGCAAGTCCATCGCAGGTATCTATGAAGCCGTCCAAGTGTAGTGCTCTGGTGATTATGACCAGGGCGATGATTAGCAAAATATTAGTCAAACTTGCCGGGAAAGCCAGTGCAAACAGTCTGTCCAGACCGTATAGCAATCCTCCTATCATCAGTCCCACCAAAGGGAAATATGCCAGCGAGCGGCGTAGCGCTGACACGCTCACATTCACCCTGAGCGGAACGACGGTCAGAAATTGTAATGCTGCTACTAATCCCATTTTTCACTTTTCGTTTTGCATTTTTCAATCGGACTGAGAAACTCCTGCCTCGGCGAATGTAGCCATCTCCGACAGAATCTTGGCTGCAGCTTCAGCTATCGATATGCCCAGCGCCGCCCCCGTGCCCTCGCCCAGTCTCATCTCCAGGTCCAATATCGGCTTTAAGTCGAGATACTTGAGTATCGCCTTGTGCCCGATTTCCACTGAACAGTGCGATGCGATGAGATAATCCTTCACTCTTGGCGACAATCCAACTGCGATGAGCGCTGCCGCCCCTGAGATAAAGCCGTCTATGACAACAGGGATATGATGTGCCGCAGCACCTAAGATGACGCCGCAGAGACCGCCTATCTCGAATCCGCCTACTTTGGAGAGCACATCCAGGGCATCATCGGCTCTGGGACGGTTGACTTTGAGCACTTTTTCAATGACTTCTACCTTGTGAGCCAGTTGTTTGTCATCAAGGCCTGTACCTCTTCCAGTAACCCTTGCCACAGGCTCACCGGTGATAGCGGCAGTGATTGCGCTGCTGGGCGTGGTGTTGCCTATACCCATATCGCCGGTGCCGACGATATCCAGCCCTTTCTTAATCTCCTGCTCAACTATCTCGATGCCGACCTCGATAGCTTCAATTGCCTGTTCACGGCTCATGGCGGGGCCCTTCGCCATGTCTCCGGTTCCATAAGCTATTTTTCTCGATATGAGAGCAGGATGAGGCTCTATTTCGGAAGCTACTCCCATATCGACGAAAATCACCCTGGCGCCTATATGCCTTGCCAGGACGTTTATAGCTGCCCCGCCACGCAGGAAGTTGAGCACCATCTGCGCTGTGACCTCTCTGGGATAGGCGCTCACTCCCTCTAAGGCGACTCCATGGTCTGCTGCCATGGTAACAATCGCTTTATGGTGTATCTTCGGTATCGGCTCGCCTTTGATGCCTGACAGCTTGACAGATAGCTCTTCCAGCCTGCCCAGACTTCCCAAAGGTTTGGTCAGGGTATCCTGCCGCGCTCGCGCCGCAGCTATGGCTCTCTCGTCTAATGGCTCTATTTTTCTCAGTACCTTCTCCAGCGCCTTCATGGTCTAATCCTGAAACAGCTCGGGGTGAATTATCCTGGCTATTGCCTCGAGTCCTTGCACAATGCGAGGGCCCGTACGATTTACCAGGTCGCCGTTAACTACAAAAATATTGTTCTGCTTGACAGCCGTGGTATCTTTCCAGCCCGGAAGCTCCTTTATCTCGTCCGGAGATATCACCGCCGTGCCCATCATGGAATCAACGATTATTATCTCGGGGTCGGAATTTACCAGCTCTTCAATATTTAACTGAATCCACGCTCCCTGAGCTG
>VGNW01000033.1 GCA_016865955.1 Chloroflexota bacterium
AGCCATAGCGATGAGCATGCCCGCAGACGCCCGATATACAATCAGGGAAACGGGATTTTGATCACCCTCCAGAATTGTAATGGACAGCACTAGCGCACCTACGAAGCACAGCGTCAACCCCTCGGCAACCCATTCCATAGTTATGATGCGTTTGTTGTCCGTGGATAATTGCCCGAAGCCATTGACTACGTTCTTTGTGGGGATAATGTGGGCTATCCCCCAGACGATGGCTACTGCAGAACCGATATAGAGCAAAACGTTCATGGCAGCTACTTCTTCGGGGTGCATAGCAGTACGCCTCTACCTTATCTCATCCCAGCAGCAATTTTTCGTAATAAGACGAGCCTCCGGTCTCGAGTATTTCCAGTATGACAGCTTCAATCGCCTGGTTCACGCCTTTTATTTTACGCAAATCGCCTTTCATACTAGATAGCGGCTCTTTCAACTGTGAGATGGAATAGGCGGCGTAGCCGAAAGACGAGGGCTTGCCTTCCAGCTTCAAAAGATAGTCGATATGCTCCAGCATCACCACCGCTAAATCGTTCTGTTCCAGTATGTCCCGATACAGCGACGGCGGGATACGCTTGGGCATCTTGTACTTCTTGGCGATGTCGTTGAACCTGCGGTTTATCAGGTCGTAATACTCCTTGGTTGCCTCTCCCCATTGGCTTCCCCGATATAGCTTCTGGTATTCGGCAACCAGCTCAGGATGGGTTTTCCTCAGCACATTGTAAAAATATTCCTGCTGCCTGCCCTCTTTCAAGGTCATGCCGCCGAAGATGATGAAATCCACGCCCGCTTCCTTTGCCCTGCTCACGGATTCTTCCAGCAACTCCGCCGTATCGGTTATAAATGGTATGACGGGAAGCAGGAAAATACCGCAGGAGATGCCTGCGTTTTTGAACAAGGAAATAGTCTTTAGTCTCTCGTGCGGGGGCGGGACGCCCGGCTCGAAGATGGCGCTTATCCCTTCATCCACCGAGGAAAAGCTGAAGCTGACAATCGCCCTGCTCTGTTTATTGATGCTCTTTATAATATCGATATCCCGCTCGATAAGCGTCGATTTTGTGAGCAGACTTACGGGCAGATTATACTCGTACATCAACTCAAGCGCTTTTCGAGTCAACCCATACTTCCTCTCCACCGGCTGATAGCCGTCGCCGACACCACCGCCTAACATGATAAAACAGCGCCGCAGAGGGACTCGTTTCCTTTTAGGGTCAAGCTCCCAGCGTAACAACTCGATGGCATTTAGTTTTACCGCAACATCCCTGCCGAACTCGCCCTCAACATAGTAGCCCTCGGCTCGCCCGTCGCAGTAAACGCAGCTATGGGTGCATCCCCGGTACAGATTCATCCCGTAGCAGGAGATGAACCAGGAGTCAATGCGTTTATGCTTGCGCAATATGGATTTCGCTTCAACTTCCCTGATAGTCACTCCGTTTTATCCGTCACTTTTTTCCTCAGTTTCAATTCCACTCCTCCCCGTGCCGCAAAGCCGCTGAGCAATTCCTTGAGGATTGCAGCCCTGGTTTTGGTATCATCTGCTTTGACTTTGTCCATTTTTATCTTCCGCTTAGCCTCGCCCAGCAATGCCTCCAGCTCCGTTACGGGAAGCAGAGTAGTCGCTATGCAATAGAAGCTCCGCGACCTGCCGTCGTCGAAATCTCCGAGCATCCTCTGCAGCAGCTTGATTCGTTTGCCCTGCTGCTCGAGAAACTTCTCCAGCCCCTGCTCTTTGATGAAGTAGAGGTTCGATTTTATCTTCTGGTGAGTCAGGAAGGAGTCCTCGAGCGTCCATTTATCCAGCCAGGAGGCAAATTTCGAGCAGGGGAACTCATCGCACTGGGCGCAGACCTCAAGGCCTTTCTTTTTCACGCAGCAGGTTATGTAGCTGCAGGAGGGATGTTTGGCAAAGAAATCAGGACCGGCGCAGCCGGGACATTGGGAACTGCCCACCGTGTAGTATCGGGGACACAGCCCGCAATCAAGTCCGCAGCAGCCCAAAGTAGGATAAGCCTTAACAGGTTGCTCTTTCATTTCGCACCCCACTTCCCGGACAGATTGTCCTCATTTTGCACTTGGCACATGATTTCTTTCTATTGCCAACCGCGCTGTAGCCTGAGATAAGGAGCAATAGTATCAAGACAACAAGTTTGGGTACAGTGAAATCTCTGACCAAAGCGATGATGACCAGGATAAGCGGTATCAGGCTCAGCAAGCCGTAGGTGAGAGGCGCAAGCTTTATACCGGCGCTCTTGCTGAACTTCTCAATGCTGCCCTGTTTGAAGAGCAGTGCGGTGAGCTTGCCCCAGCCGGTGGGACACCATTTTCCGTAGTAGTAGCAATTGGTGCATACCAGCCAGCGCAATATTACGAAAACCATAAATAGTGCGACAGGAAGATAAATCCAGGCAGCCAGCGGATACAGGAACCAGCAGGCAGCAGTACCCAGAGCGATCCAGAGAAGCATCCCCAGATTGCCCAGCATTATCCATGATTTGGGGTACTCCTCCAGACCCTGCTCATAGATTTCCGGTCCGCATTTCATGGCTGCTTACTCCTTTCCCCTTCCGGCACTGCAATTATAAATCAAGCCTTGATATATTTCTGAGTCCACGGACAGACTGCAATACAGATACCGCAGAGGTCGCCTTCTATGCCGAGTCTGGCTGTGCTCTCCACTGCCTTTTTCTTACAGGCGAAGGCATCGTAGAATTCATCGCGATTCATATTCACGTTCCAGTCTTTGCCAGAAACGGCACATGCGGGACATGCCTTCACACAAGTCGTACATTGCCCGCAACTGGAACTTTCAACTGGTGTTCCGACACTCAACCTGGCGTCGGTGAGGACTGTAAAGAGCCTGACGGCATTGCCATATTCTCTGGTAACCAGAGTGGCACATTTGCCAATCCACCCCAAGCCAGCGCGGGTAGCAACGGTTTTAAAGGGCAGTGGTACGGAAAGAGTCCTCTGGTCTATATCCTTACTTGATAGCTCCAGCGAGATTGCCTCATAGCCGTTCTCCTCAGCATATCTGCCGCATACCTACCCAAATCGATTAAAAGACCCTTCACCCTGTTAGTCTCCGTATGGTATTCCAGCGTGGGGCCGTTGCGTATGCCTGCTATAACAGTCACATCCAGCGCAACTGCAATAGAGACGGCAGAGGGCAATGAATGGCGCACCCTTGTTGGCAAGGTGTGAATATCCGCAAAACCTACCAGAGACGCGCCTTTGCCGAGCAGCGATTCCTTTATCCTTCGCGACAAATCATTCATACGCAGCCTGCCTTCGAACCGGTATCAGGTCGCAGAAATAGAAGCGGTTATCTCTCAATACAACCCTGCCTCTTCTAAGGTGTATCTTGTCGTGAAATATCGGGCCGTCGTAAACAAAGGAATGGAACTCGCCGTTCTCGCCGCAGGGGTCTACTCTGTCGGGAAGCTCGGACAGAAACCGCTCATCGTAAGCCCTGCCCGCAAACCTTTTATCGAGGACGCTGGAATCTACGCAGGTTACGATAGCCTTGAACCCCAGGTCTATAAATTTATGTGCAAGCTCTGCGGTGTCCCTTTTCCAGAGCGGGAATATCCCCTTCATCCCCACCTGCGCCAGGTTGCCCTCTCGATACTTACGTACATCCTCGAGATAAATGTCGCCGAAAACCGCGGAGGAAACGCCGCGAGCTTTGTATTGCAGCAGCTTTTCCTTCAGTCGGGCTTCATATTCTTCGTTGGAGGAATTCCCCGATAGATAGACTATCTCAAGCGGGTAGCACAGCGACTGCGCCTGCCGCTGCAGCAGTATGCGCCTCACGCCGTGCATGCTGATGCGGTCGTAATCCTCGGTGACAGTGGTCAGCAACGCAGCTACCTCATGGTGTTTTTGTCTTTGCAGCTCATACAGAGCCAGGGCGCTGTCCTTGCCGCCGCTCCAGGTGAAAAGAACTCGCTCTATTTCAGGCATTATGCAGATATTTAACAGCTTTCGGGCGAATTTATCAATATCCTAGAGAGCCGTAAGGAGCCATCTGTCAGATTGCTATCATTCTACAATTTCAAAGTGCTATAATACAGCCGTCGAATTGTATCACACCTCGGATTAGGCACTACATTTTATTCAGCAAAGGAGCAACGCAATGATGAAGTGGTTGAAGGCTTTCTTTGTCCTGGGGCTTGCGGCGATACTGCTGTCCTCTCTGGTAAGCTGCGGCGGAGGCAGTATTTGCAGCGCTAAACCTGAGGATGCGCTTCGGGGAGCTTTCAAAGCGCTGGAGTCCAAGGACGGTGAAAAGCTGGTCAACTATTACGTGGAAGATGTGAGAGCTCAAATCGCTTCCATGATGGGGTTTGCCTTCTCTTATGTGGACCAATATAAGATATCCAACCTGGAAATCGTTGTGGAATCACAGACCGATGATAAAGCTACACTCAATGTAGAATACGACCGTAAAATAGAAGCGGAGGGTTCGACCACCGAAGAGCACGTGAAGGAGACCTACGAACTGGCGAAGAGAGCTGACTGCTGGCAACTGCTCGGCGATGCCACAGAATCGGAAACGGAAAACCTCGGCCCGTCTCCCACACCTGAGCCTACGCCTGCGCCGGTGCCTGAGGATACAGTTAACCTGTATCTAACATATCTTGAAGCACTGGATGCAAACGGGGTATCGAAATGCTTTATATCCTCCTTGAGTAACGAAATCAGGCAAGACGTGGAAAAATTCCGCAGTCAGGTTACCAGGGCGAGAATCTATGACAAGCAGATTACGGTAGTCTCGCAGACATCGAGTAAGGCCACTATTGAAGCGAACTACGATTTGGAGATAACGGCATTCGGTCAAACTCAAAGAGCGCCCATCAAGGAGACAATACAACTTAATAAAGCGGGCGATGAGTGGCTGATCTCAAACAGGGTCGGGCCGGGACAATGGTAACATCAAGTAGGGGCACAGCGTGCTGTGCCCCTCAGTTGGAGCGGATGCTCCAACCTACCCCAAGAAGTGAAGGAGCATGACGACTGAAAATAGTAGGGTAAGGCTAAATATTGAGATTATTCCCCTTCACCGCGTTCAGGGTCAGAACGACTTGGGAACAAGCTCTATCTCGAAGAGCCTGGGCCAGAGCTTGCCGGTCACGAACAAACGGTCATTCTCATCATCATAGGCAATGCCATTGAGTACGTCAACGGGCTGGCTGAGGTCGGCGGCATTTAAAAGCCCTGTCAGGTCTATCGATCCGATAACTCTGCCCGTATCGGGGTCAATCCTTACGATACGGTTTGTTTGCCAGATATTGGCATAGATTTCACCATTTATATACTCAAGCTCATTGAGCCTGACCACCGGCCCGCTGCCATCGAAAACCTGCACGCTGCCGGTCTCGACAAAGGTCTCCGGTTCAAGGAAATGCAGCGTGGATGTGCCGTCGCTCACAATGAGACGCTTGCCGTCATGAGTGATGCCCCAGCCCTCGGTAGGATAGCTGAACTCGCGGAGCAACTCAAAACCATCTTTGCTATAGACAAACCCGACATGCGACTGCCAGGTCAACTGGACTATCTCATCACCCCAGATAGCGATGCCCTCCCCGAAATATTGTGCCGCCAAATCCAGTTTCTGCAGCACTTCCCCGGTCTCCAGTTCCACTTTGCGCAATGAGGAGCGACCATAAAGCCCTGTTCCCTCATAAAGCACACCGTCCTCATAGACCAGTCCCTGCGTGAAGGCTTCCGGATCATGGGGATAAGAGTTAACGACCTCATAGGTGTAGTAAAAAGTTGCAGCGGGAGTTGGAGCAGGTGTTAAGCTCGGCGTAGCTTGCGGTGCTCCAGAACAGGAGCAAACAAGGGCTGCTCCTGCCAGCAGGAGCAGCCCTATAAGAAACACCTTGAATTGTCGGCTCATCTATACGCTACCTGAGTTTCTCTACTTCCCGTCTTTTCCCCTCAGATAGTTTATCATAGGCTGTGTCACCAGTGGAACTACATCGCCAATCATGTGTGGCATCAGATTATTCATTATTCCGGGCATCATCCCAGGCATCTGCTCTGCCATATAGTCGGGCATGGGCACTCGTTCGCCCACCTTCTTCAGCATCGTCGGCATGACCTTGGGCATCATCATGGGCAGCAGCCTCGGGAAGAGGATAGGGAACATGGGCTTCATCAGCTCCAGCGTAAACGGTATCTTGCCCATCACCCTCATCATCTTGCCCATTCCGAACGGCATGGCGTCGATAAGCTCGGGCCACATCGTGCCCATGAGGTCGGCGAAGCCCTGCGGAGACATCAGCGCAATCATCGCCTCGAACACCGCCCACTGTCTTTTAACCTCGGGATTGGGGTCGGGGAACTTGTAGCCCAGCGCCGATGCGGCGAAACGAGCCAGGTCTATCACCTCCACGGGCATTTTCTTCTTATCGGCGCTGACGCGCAACTGGAACTCACAGCAGGGACAGAGCGCCAGCACCTTGTTTGCACCTACTTCCACCGCCTCATTGAGCCGAGTCTTGCCCACATCGGCAGCCACAGGCGGGTCTTTGATGAGGGTGAGCACGCTGCCGCAGCAGTGCGAATTCTCGTGATGATGGCTCATTTCCACGAATTTCACATTGGGTATGGCTTTGATAAGCTCGCGAGGCGGCTCGTACACGCCGGATACGCGTCCGATATGGCACGAGTCGTGCCAGGTCACCGTCACAGGCGGCTGTTTGCCGTCGGGGAACTTGAACTCGCCCGACTTTATCTTCTCCGCTATCACCTCGCTGTAGTGTTTGGCTTTGATATTGTATTCAATGCCGAGCTTCTTCGCCCACGTAGGATAAGCCTGCCGCCACATCATGTCGCAGGCAGGGCAAGAGGTTATCACCGTATCAGCGCCCGATTCCTTGACCGCCTGGATATTTTTCTTTAGGGTATCGGCGAAGACATCCCACTTGCCGCAGACCAGCATGGGAGTGCCGCAGCAGTTCTCCTTCTCTCCCACATAGGTGAAGTCCACGCCCGCGGCATCGAGCAATCGCACGCTCGCCATGCCGATGTCGTGCTCCACATAGCTGGCAGTGCAGCCAGCGAAATAGACATTCTTTGATTTGCGACCCGGCCCGTGTTTCTCCTTGAGCTCCTTGGGGAACCAGTCGGTGCGATTCTTACGATAGCCCGCCCAGATATCTCCCTCCTTCTGCAGAGCCGCCGACATCATCTCGAACGGCGGAATAGTCATCATCTTCTTCTCATCGATGAGCAAGCCGCGCAGCTTCATCCACGCCGGCTCGATGGGCAGCGATGCGGAGCAGCGCAGATTACAAAGCTCGCAGGTAGTGCAGGCGAGTATGGTATGCGCCATGAACTGATCCCACTTCTCACGGCCCTCCATGTACTCGCGCAGCCAGTACCACTTGCCGCGAGGAGACTGGCTCTCCCAGCCCCTGCCGTAGAACTGGTCGCACTCCTCTATGCAGTACCCGCACTGAGAACATCCGTAGGCATACCAGGCGACATCCGACGGTATATCACGCACAGTTTTACCTGCGGGCTGCTCACCGATCTGGGGGATAACTCGGTTGCCGAAGGGACGGATGAGCGGCTCGAAGGTGCGCGCCAGTCCCATGAATATTCCCATCACACCGTTGCCGATGACCTTGCCCGGGTTCAGGATGCCCCTGGGGTCAACCTGTGCTTTGTAAGACTTCAGTTTGCTCACGCGCTCTTTACCCAGAATCCGGGGGGCTCTCCGGGAGAAATAAAGCCCGGTAGCGTAGGCGCGCCCGCCGTGCTTCTCGGCAATCTTGAAGATAGTCAGCGCCAGACCGAAGACGAAGTTGTAGCTGAAGCGGCGCTGGTCGCTGGGGATGAAGCCCAGTATCACTACCTCAGGCTTGCCGCCGGCGCTCTGCCGGATGATTACGCCCTCTTTTACCACAGGCTGATGCACCTTGCGTTCGATATCGGTCATCACATCGCCCAATGCGGAAAGCGGTATCACTATTTCGGCGGGCACCAGGCTGGGGCCCAAGCGCTTGACCACCATCAGCTTGAATCGGTTTTGCCACTCGTGGTGAGCGATGTGGTCGCTGAGTATCTCCGCTTCGCACAGCTTCAGCATACCCGTCAACTTGCCCCTGATGGCATCACGGTCTTTCTTACGAAAAGCCAGGGTCAATATATACGCAGCAGGCAGGAGCACACGCTCCTCGGCAAGATGACCGTAGTGCTCCCGCAAAGGAGCCCTGTTTTTAAGCTCCGCCATGCGCGGGTTGATAAATACCAGAGACCAGATGGGAAGTTTCTCTTCGATTAGTTTCTGGATGAATTTCTGCATGTCGTGAGGGTCGGGGCAGCCGATAGCCATAATCTCCAACTCATCAAGTGGCATAACGCGGACCGTGACCTCGCTGATGAAACCTGTGATGCCTTCGGCATCCGATATTAAATCGAGTTCTGTCCCAGAGAATTCTTTAACCTCGCCTGTGGGCAATACCACGCGAGCGCTCACTACATTGTCTTTAAACCAGCCCGCCTCATAGGAGCCGATGCCGGCGCCTCCCTGAGCCAGCCAGCCCGCCACAGTAGACGATGGAAAGCTGGTAGGGTAAAGTCGCAGGGTCAGCCTATGCTTCTCAAGCTCTTTATCCAGCTTCTCCCAGATTACGCCCGCCTGCACGGTGGCGGTTTGAGCCTTTGAATCAACCCTGATTACCTTGTTCATGCGGTAGAAGTCCACCACGATACCGCTTTTGACCGGCAGCACACCGCCGTAACCCGATGAAGCCTTGCCGCGCGGCGTGAGCGGCACTTTATTTTCTGCTGCCCAGCGCACCAGCTCCGCCAGCTCCTGCTCCGTCTCGGGCTGCACCACAGCCTCAGGAACGGTGTTGCCGACCAGCGGTTTGAGCAGGCCGGGCATGGCAGCTATATCATGCCCGTAGAGCTTGCGCTCCGTCATGCTGAAATTCACGCGGCTGCCGAATTTGCCTTCCAGATACTCCCTATGTTTGCCGTTCAATTCGCCCATTACAACCTCCCCTTTATCTCCTGCGTTTGCCCAGACGACCGAGTGATTTAGCCAGAGCCTGATTCCTGATAAGCTGGTCTGCCAGCACCTCCTGCACCAGGTCGCAGGCCTGCCCTATCTTGGGATTTGTCAGCCTGTAGTAAATAGTGGTGCCCTCGCGGCGTGTGGTCACTATGCCGCGCTCCCGCATAATCGCCAGATGCTGCGATACATTTGCCTGCGGCAGGTCGAGGTCTGTGACCAGTTGCCCCACCGATTTCTCACTGTCCCGTAGCTCATGGAGAATCATGAGGCGCTTGGTGTCGGCGAGCGTCTTGCATATGCCCGCCTGATGTTCGAAGAGCTGCTTTTTCGATTCGTCTATCATGTTCCAACCTTAGATTATTATATTCATATGCACGCATATTGTAATAGATTTACAGGACGATGTCAAGATATAATATTTCATAGCTAGACTGGCTCAAACGAGGAGTAATACAAGATAAAGCTAATTTGCTAACGTTTTCCTAAGTCTGCTTCTGCGCCAGAACGATTTCCACGGGTAATCCCCACATATTCATCGAAACCACGTTTCGAATATGGAATCCGGCATCGTCCATCATCTTTTCAGCAAAGATAGGACGACAATCAACATAGGAGGGCAATTTCTTGTGAAACCATTCATAGAGCCTCAGTATAGGACCCTGCTTGCCTCCCCGGGACATCGCCACCACACAGATGCGCCCGCCGCTTTTCAGGACTCTGCGACATTCATCCAGCACGACCGGAATCTCGGGAGTATCGAACAGCTCCAGAGTAAAACTCATTAAAATGGCATCGAATAGTCCTGATTCGAAGGGAAGCCGAGCAGCGTCTCCACACTGAAGATTGACCCTGTCGGAAAGGCCGGCCTTCCTTAACTTCGTTTCAGCTACAGAGCACATCCCCGGCGATATATCTATCCCGCATACCTTACCCTCTGCTCCCACCGCATTCGCCAGAGCCAAAATACAATTCCCTGTGCCGAATCCAATCTCTAGAACAACCTCTCCCTTCCTGGCATCCAGCATGCGCAAACCTGCATCTCTATACCTTCTCTCGAAGCGGCCTGACAGCAGATCATACCATCGGCTCAATCTGTCGTAGCTGGCTCGGGCTTTTTCCTTGGATCTTACGACCCGGCTTATCTCAAGCTTGTAATCGCGCATGTCTTCACCTGCAATTGCCCCTTATTATAAACAATCTCATCTTAACAATTACAATAGTGTTCCGGCAATCATTCAAAGATAGGCAAATCATATTCAAAATGTATTGACACTACATACCCGCTTGGTTACAATCTCGTGCAACGATGTATAGAAAGGAGCAAAGATAATGGCGGAAACAGCAAAGAAGCCAAATCCGCCGGGGTCAAAGAGGATGTTCGGCTACATCGGTTTGCTGGCATTCCTCGGCGGCATAATCCTGGCGATTGTCGGCGGCGCTGTGTCAGCGGATAACGGTGGCATCGTGCTGGCGCTGGTTATTATGGGCATACTGGTGGGGGTGCTCAACGTCACCGCAAAGGAGGTGCTACCCCTGCTCATCGCTGCCATTGCCCTGATTGTGGTGGGTGGTGTGGGAGGTGGAGAAGGAGGTTTCGGTCCACTGGACGACCTTGGTGGGGAAGCGGGCACCAAAATCAATCAAATGGTAGCATACCTGGCGACCTTCATGGCACCGGCGGCGGTGATAAGCGCGTTTCGCGCCGTATTGGCGCTGGCACGTCCGGGAGACTAAATCCGGATGCACAAGCCGTAACCGGTAGATAGATTCAGTTCTTCCATCGATGAAGGCTGAATCTGTCTTTTTATGTCGGGTTTCGTTGACAACACGCTATGCCAGCAAATAGAATGTTTTTAAGAAGAGCAAAGAGTAATGAGGAAACCGTTCGGATTGGCTTTTGCAGCGGTCTTGATATGCCTGATAACGCTTTTGCCTTTATCCCCGGTTGTCATGGCAGACGAAGCAGTTATCTTCTCTGACCCCAACCTTGAGTCAGCTGTCCGCAGAGAGATAAAAAAGGCATCCGGCGATATCCTTCAATCCGACCTCAATGCCCTCGCCAGACTCGATGCCGATTTCAGAGGCATTACCGACCTCGCAGGGCTGGAACGCTGCACCGCCTTAACCTATCTTTCGCTGAGCTACAATGAGATAAGCGATATCTCGCCGCTGTCGGAGTTGACCGGCCTGACCTATATCGGCCTTCACAAAAACAAGGTAAGCGATATCTCACCCTTATCCGGTCTCACCGACCTTACGAGCATCACCCTCTCCGGAAATCAGATAAGCGGCATCTTGCCGCTGTCGAAACTGACCAAACTGACGCAGCTTCACATCTCCGAAAACCAGATAAGCGATATCTCCCCGCTGTCAACCCTGACCGAACTGACCGGCCTCAGCATTCAAAATAATCAGATAAGCGACCTGTCTACCTTATCCACCCTCACCAACCTAACCTCGCTGCATTTCTGGAGGAATCAGGTCAGCGACCTCTCCCCGCTTTCCGGCCTCGCCAACATAGCCGACCTGCGTTTCGGCTACAATCAGGTAAGCGACCTGTCGCCTCTGGCTAACCTCAAGAAGCTATCCATACTGCAAGCCGGCGGCAACGGATTCTCCGACATTTCGCCCCTGTCGAATTTGACTGCCCTTACCGAGGTCTACCTCTGGAGCAACGGAATAAGCGATATCGCTCCGCTCGCCAATCTCGTAAACCTGAGCTATCTTTCGCTCTCGAACAACAAAGTTGAAGATATCTTGCCGCTGGTGCAGAATAGCGGTGTAACCCAAGGCGATACCGTAGATTTGGCGGAGAACCCTCTGAGCGAAAACTCGCTAAACACATACATCCCCCAGCTTCAGCAGCGGGGCGTCAATCTGGGCTGGGGCTCCGAGCATCCCAAAGCTCCCACGCCAACTCCTTCTCCCACCCCCACGCCCACCCCTAAATATGTCCCCATAACCACACCACCCGACGACACAGCCACGACCCCGAATCCAACGCCAACCCAGCCGCTAGCAACGCCTCCCCCTATACCGGATGAAAGCACACCACTGAACGTGTGGATAATAGTCGGTCCGATTCTGGGGGTTGCGGCAGTGGGCGGGGTAATATATTACTTCGTGAAGAGAAAATAGAGCATAATCGACCGTTTATTAAATCCAGAAGACCTTTACATCTCCCCCAAATGCCTTGAACTCCTTATCTCCTGTTACCACCTCGCCCTTAAGCATCTTCGCCAGAGCAGCTGCAAAACAGTCGGCATAGGAAACCTTCTTTTGCGCCTTGAAGCGGGCAGCTTCTTTGGCAAGCTGGACATCAACATCAACTATCTGTATGGGTATGGTCTGAGTTAATCTCTCTATCTCCTGAGCCCTCACCTGACCGCATTCGCGCAGTATGATATAGTACACCTCACCGAAATTGACCGACGTCATCAGCAGGTCGTTATCATCTTCCAGAGCTTCGCTGAACAGCGACTTGACTTTCTCGAACCCCGGCTCTCTTTCAAAAAACACCATGAGGGCATGCGCATCGAGCACTCTTACCATCCGCTAAGCCCCTCTTCTTCTATCTCTGGCACGTTCCTTCAGCAGGGCTTTTGACAACCTGCCTTCGGTCTGAAGCACTCCGGCTATCTTATCGAGATACGCCGGCGTTACGGGCTTGAGCACCACCTCATCGCCCTTCTCTTCGATGTACAGCCTGGTACCTTTCTTTATATTCAGCTTCCTGCGAATCCTGGCAGGTATCACAACCTGCCCTTTCGTAGTTACAACTGTAGTGACCATCAGATGTCCTCCTTATAGTCAAATGTATAACATATAAACTAAGGTATGTCAATAATAGAATAGTAATACTTTATTATAATGTATTACCAATGACGGCATATCATACGGTCGGAGCAAACGAAACAGCTATCCCTCTTTAGCTTTGCGCTGCAGCTCGTAGAGCTTGGTGATGGCTTCCAGAGGGGTCATCGAGGATACATCCAGCTTGAGGATTTCGTCCGCAACGGGCGAACTCTGCCCGAATAACGGTATTTGCTCTATCGGGGCTTTACCTTTGCGGCGGGGTTGAGCTTTCTGCACGACCTTTATATCACCATTTTGTTCGAGTTCGCTGAGGACCTCCTCGGCGCGATGTATCACCGCACGCGGCAATCCGGCAAGCTGCGCCACATGTATGCCGTAGCTCTTATCCGCGCCCCCGGGTATTATCTTGCGCAGAAATACCACCTTCCCACTTTCCTCCGATACGGCGATGCTGAAGTTGCGTATGCGGGGCAGGAAGTTCGCCAGCTCCACCAGTTCATGGTAATGGGTGGCGAACAGCGTCTTGGCGCCCAGCCGGGGATGGTTGTGGATATACTCCGCCACAGCCTGAGCTATGGAGAGGCCGTCGTAGGTCGAGGTGCCGCGTCCTATCTCGTCCAGAATAATCAGCGACTTTGAAGTAGCGTTGTTCAGTATGTTAGCGGTCTCCACCATCTCAATCATGAAGGTGGATTGCCCGGTGACCAGGTCATCCTGAAGCCCCACCCTGGTGAAGATACGGTCCACCAGACCTATGGTAGCCGAATCTGCGGGGACAAAGCTGCCTATCTGCGCCAGAAGCACGATGAGGGCAACCTGCCTCAGATAGGTGGACTTGCCCGACATATTGGGGCCGGTGAGAATGATAAGCTGGGCGTCTTTGTTCGAGAGATAGGTGTCGTTGGGCACGAAGCGCTCGTCCGTCAGAGCGCGCTCGACTACAGGATGGCGCCCGTTGACGATTGTTATAGTGTCGTCGCCGGTCAGTTTGGGGCAGGCGTAGCCGTATCTCACTGCCACCTCGGCGAAGGCGGAGAGGACATCGATTTGAGCCAGAGCGGCAGCGATGCCCAGGATGCGCTCGGCGCAATCTCCCACCTGACGGCAGACCTGGCGGAAGAGCGTGCTTTCCAGGTCGGCTATCCTGGTCTCGGCGTTGAGGATCAGCGACTCGTATTCTTTGAGCTGCGGGGTGAAATAGCGCTCCCCGTTCGCCAGCGTCTGCTTGCGGATATAGTCCTGGGGCACCCGGGGTAGGTGCGGGGTGGTGACCTCGATATAGTAACCGAAGATTTTGTTGTAGCCCACCTTGAGCGACTTTATCCCCGTCTTCTCGCGCTCGGTGCGCTCCAGTTCAGCGAGGTATTTCCGGGCATTCGAGGAAGCCGAGCGAAGCTCGTCCAGTTCCACAGAGAAGCCGCTCTTTATTACGTTGCCCTCCCCTACCGTTGGCGGAGGGTCATCGACGATTGCCTGAGAGATTAAGGCAACGACATCATCGCAGGGCTTGAGCTCCGAGGAAAGCCAGCCCAGAGCCCCGTCCGCTTCCATAATAGTTTTCAGGGCCGGCACATGCTCCAGACTGCGGCGCAGCGAGACCAGCTCTCGCGGAGTAGCTTGGCCCGCCCTGACGCGGTTTATCAGCCGTTCCACATCGCTGAGCCTGCCGAGCAGGCTGATAACCTCGGCGCGCTGCGGCGACAGAAACCAGCTTACCGCCTGCTGCCTTTTATCCAGTTGCCCGATGTCGAGCAGCGGC
>VGNW01000034.1 GCA_016865955.1 Chloroflexota bacterium
ACCTTGGCGTACATTCTGGCTCTGGCTGCCTCTGTCATCTGTCCCGGCGTCGGCTCGTAGGTATGGGGGCTTGCCCCGACCGGCACCATCACGGTGACCTTCACCATATCGCCGCCGATATTCTCCACAAATTCAGCCTGAGGTTGTAGGGTGACGACCACGCCAATCTTATCGCTCATCTCCTCCTGCCCGCAGGATAGCGCGGAGACTGTCAGGGCAGAGATAATGAGTAGCGTCGAGAAGACTAAATGGTATCTACGTAGCATCTTCGGGCTTCCTCCTGCGGCAGTTCTGGCAAAGTCCCGAGAATTCAAGGAGATGGCCGTTTATCTCAAATCCTGTCTTGCGACACAACTTCTGTTCCAGTTTATTCAAGTCACACTCGGCAAAATCAGCCACTGTACCGCATTCCGAGCAAATCAAGTGGTGATGATGTTCGGAGGGCCTCCGCATAAGATAGCTTCGACAACTGCCGCCGGCGTGAACCTCACAGATGAGACCGAGTTCGGTCAATAAATCAAGGGTGCGATATACAGTCACCAGCCCCACCCCGGGATTTTCCCGGTGAACCTTTTCGTATATGGCAGCAGGCGTAAGGTGGTCATGGCTGAGCGCAATTGTGTTCAGCACGGCACGGCGCTGCGGTGTGATTTTATAGCCGCGCTTTCTGAGCAGGGATGCAATCCTGTTCCGGGTGATTATCATACTAATTGGTAGATGAAAACAATTTTCAATTGCCATCTTAGCATTACCGCTATTGTTTGTCAACGGGTCGCCTCTACGTCTCTGAGATGTTATAATCTTTTCAGTTGGCGAGTTTGAGTAGGGAGGGTTGAATTGAAACTGGTAGGTGATTTCTATGCGTATCTCTGGCCCGGCGTCAATATGCAGGAGATGATGAAGTACGGGAATAATTGCAACTCCTATGTTGTAGCTAACACACTTCCCGGGAACAAACACGTTCTGGTAGACCCCGGCCAGGTGGTTAACGAGACGAAACAGCGTTGTCTGGACAGGCTTATCGCAGAGATGAAAAAGGACAATCTCAAGATTGAGGACGTGGGCTTAATTATCAATACCCATGCACACCCCGACCATTACGGAGCCTCCGAGACAATCAGGAAGATGAGCGGATGCCAGGTTGCCATCGGTAAGGAAGAGAACGAATTCCTCAAGCTGGCGGGCGGTGAGATGCGCCAAGCGCTTAAGTCAATGGGCTTCGAGATGCCTGAGATTAATCCTGACTTCTATCTCAGCGAGGGCGAGCTCCGCTTGAACCAGAACTTGGTCGCCAAAATATTTCTCATCCCCGGTCACTCTGACGGCCACATAGGCATTTACTGGCCCAAGGAAAAGATATTCATGGGCGGCGACCTTGTATTCTTCGGCAGCACAGGGCGCGTCGATATACCTGGCGGCAGCGCCGAATTGCTCAAGAAAAGCATTGAGCAGATAGCGAAACTGGATATAGAGTACTTATGCACCGGCCATCAATACGGCTCCCCCGGTATTATAAAGGGCAAAGAGCAGATAAAGCAGAACTTCGAAATCATCAGGAGAAGCATCTTCCCGTATTTGTAATTAGATCGCGCGTTGCAAGGGTTTCCGGAAAAGAGGCGCGGGAGCCTTCCTGCCGGGGGTTTGGGGGTATCCCCCAAATCCTCATTTCCCCCAAGATTGGTTGACTCAGGGGGTTGAAACTAAATCAGTGAAGGCAATCTCAATAAGGAGTGAGCGGGGATTTGTCAAACGGAGAAGAAAAACTTAAGAGCGCACTGGATATAGCGCTCGAAAGAGCAGGCAAGCTGGGCAAGATGTCCGATGCGGAGAGACAGGAGGCAAGAGCGAAAGAGCTTGCCGGATTCGGAGAGGCTTTATCCGAGCGTTATCTCAAGGGATTGCCCGTTCGCGATATCGAGTTAGAACTGGCGAGATATAAAGAGGACAGGCAAAAGGTCATTCGCTATTTTCTGGATAGACTCTGGGATAGAATTGACCTGGGGAATCCTCAGGGAGTCGATAATATACTATCTGCAGTCGAGCATTTCACCGGCAACTCAAGTGTTGCAGAAAAAGTCCTGAGCCTGGCAACTGAGTATCGAAATGAGGTCGAAAAGACCCTGGGAAAAAACCGGGGCTCTCTTGAAGATGCCGGGAGAAAAGAGTTGAAGCGGAAGGGCATATCAGGCTCTGCGGTTATCCCTGCTATAGAATCCAGCCCGGACTGGCTTCAGCTACAAGAAGATTTGAGCTCCAGATATAGAAAGCGCCTTGAGGAGTTGAAAGCCTTCCTCAAAGCGCTTTGATGGCTCACAGGGGACAAAACACCTTACTATGGCCCTAATATAAAATCTGGCGAACAACTCACCCTAGAGCCACACCATCCGGTGCCTATCTAATTAACAGAGACCGATTTAGCTGCTAAGCCGGAATCCTGATTACGGACTGCTAATTAGCCCTTCCCGATTCTGAATACCTTGGTGCCGCACTTGGGGCAAGCACCCTGGGTTGCGGGTTTGCCGTTCTTCATTTTGATCGATTTGGCGTTCTTGATCTCCACTTTAGAGCGGCATTTCATGCAGTAGGCTTGCATCTCGGTACTCCTTTCCTATTAGATTCTTGCGAAGCAGAGTAGCATACAATCGTGTACGTGTCAATAGGTTTGAGAGACTTTTTTTCAAAATCGTTCAAAAAGCTTCAAAATGAGTTTATTTTGATTATCCGGGTTAGCTTGCTTTTGACAAGGGGGATACCAAAGTGATACGATGGCGAAAGTTTAGATAGGCGATAGCTATGGCGAATCGTATCCCGACCTTGATCGAGGAGGAGGGCCTGAGGGCACAGGGCTATCGGTTCATCGCCGGTATCGATGAAGCTGGCAGGGGCCCTCTCGCCGGACCTGTAGTAGCCTCAGCCGTTATCCTGCCTCTGGAAGAGCGTCCTGCCTGGTTGAGTCTGGTTCGAGATAGCAAACTATTAACACAGCCTCAACGCGAGTTCCTCTTCGATTGCATGGTCTGCGATGGAGTTGCCTTCGGAGTAGGAGCGGTTTCCCACGAGGCTATCGACAAGCACGGTATCATCGCAGCGACCAAACTGGCGATGCGCTACGCTGCTCAGCGGCTCTCGATTCAGCCTGATTATCTTCTTATCGATGCTGTCAAATTGACCGAGATAAAACTGCCTCAAAAAAGCATCATCAAAGGAGAAAGCATCTCGATATCCATAGCTGCTGCCTCTGTCATTGCCAAGGTTACGCGAGACAGGCTCATGGAGAGACTGGATGGCCTTTACCCGGGATATGGCCTTGCCCAGCACAAAGGCTACAGCACCCCCGAGCATCTCGAAGCTTTGCAGAAGCTGGGGCCCTGCCCCATTCACCGTAGAAGCTTCGCCCCGGTGCAGGGATGTCAGGGCTCGTTATTCAAAAGGGGATAAAGGAAAGATTAAACAAAGGCAAATACTTGCTTAGAAGCAGACTATATTGCAGTCGCAGCAGACCTCACATTCGGCTCCTCTGCCTTCTTCGTGGAGTCTGTCGTACCTCCGGCGTTCCTCAGAGAACCAGACCTCGGAAACGGTTTGATGGTTCAGGTCGCCGAATATCTTCCTGCCCAGCGGGTCCATGCAGCACAGATTCACTCTGCCGTCCCAGAGCACGGTCATATGGCTGGTGGCGTGAATACACCTGGTGAAGTGGACTTTGTCCTTCTCATATTTGAGTCCAGCGAAGTTAAGGTGCTGGAACACATAAGGCGTACGGCATGAGGACGGGGATGTCGCTTTACCCCATCTGCGATTGAAAGCCTTCTCTTCCTCTTTGGTGATGGAAGGATGCTGCACCAGCGAGACGCTGTGAGATATACACAGAGAGTCTATATAGTCAAGCATCTTCGCCACGTGTTCATAGTCGCCCAGCCCTGTTAGTCTCTTTCTGGTCTCCACCGAGGCACCGTTTGCCGAGATATTGAGGTGGAAATTCGGCACTTCTGCCAGCCCCCTGATTATCTGCTCTGTCAGCTTGCTGCCGTTAGTGTAGAGGTGGATTTCAGTATGAGGTAAAACTTTACGAGCCTCTTTTATTCTCTCCACCATGTGGGGGTCGAGGAAGGGTTCTCCGGTGAGCATGGGGATGAAGGTCTTAGGAGGCGGGTCCAGCTTAGTAGCGTCGCGCAGAATCCTGGTATAGAGCTTGTCGGACATGGTTCCGTGCTTCTCTATCCGGTCGTAGGCGCAGAAAATACAGCGCGCATTACAATAGTTCGTAGTCTCGACCTGAAGCACTTCGAGCATCTATTTCCCGCCCTTTTTCCTGGTCAGCATGAGTATGTGTTTGTCTTTTATCTCCTGAATCTCGCTGATTTCGCTGCTATGCTTCTTAATTAACTCATCGATGGTTGCGGTGACTTCCGGCAGGTCGAAATTGTAATCGTGGAAGCCGATGCCGCCGCCCGGTACGAGGTGACGCCATATTAAATAGAAGTCATTTCTCACATAGTCGGGCTGGTGGTTGCCGTCGATGAAGCCGAAGATGAACTTCTGCCCTTTGTGGAAGCTGACCTTCTTCGAGTCCATGTTGATGGTTACGATGTTGTCGAAGTGATGTGTGGTCTGCTGATATACCGATAGCTGAGAGCGTCCCTGCAGGAATGCCTCGTAGATATCGCACATTTTAGCCCCGCTACTATCCTGCGTTTTATCGCAGCCGGGATCGAAGATGTCGACTGCATATACCCTTTTATCATATTTGCCGGCGAACCTTGCCAGCTTGGCTGTGCCGCCGCCCATAAAGGCTCCAATCTCGATGATGTCGCCTTCGAGCTTGTGTAATTTTCTTTTTTGTATGAAGTCTATTAAGACTTCATAGCCTACGAAATCGTTGGAAATTGCTCCTCTGGCATTGGATTTATGGCGAAGCATTGATTCGCCCCTGCATTTTTTAGAATCGGACATAGGATTTTCCTCAGACTCTGGATAAAGCCGCTATTGCCAGTATAAGCGCCGCCGAGGTCCAGGTAGCTCTCTCATCATCGGGTGGGCAGGGCACCTGTTCGGGAAACTTTATCCCCCGGCAGAAGCCAGGTTTATCGTCGTTGAGCTTAAGCGTCCATTCCATCAGCCTCTTTGCTCTCTTGTAGTCGCCTATCTGCGTCAGAGCTATAATCAGCTCCGATGTCTCAGCTACCGCAGTGGTATCCTCGTCCAGCGCCACCCTGCAGCCCCAGTTATCAATAACGAAATCAGACCACTCTTTGTCTATACGCTCTTTTGCCTTCTTACCTCTGATAGCGCCGGTGAGCACAGGATAGAACCAGTTCATGGAATAGCGCCGCTTATTTTCATTTATCTTATCGAACAGTTCGGGGTGCTCATTGATAGCTCTGTGCAATCTATCGCTTGCCTCAGTCCAGCTCGTTTTATCGATTCCCAATGCTCTGGCGATGTTTATACCGTTTCTGATGCTGTGCCAGGTACAGCTCGATGCAGTCAGCATAGCTCCCGGCCAGTAGCTGCCGCTCGGACTCATAGCCCAGAATATCTCACCGCTCGGCTGCTGGAGGCTGAGGGTAAAATCTATCGCTTTCTCCACCATGAGCCACATCTGACACAAAAAGCTCAAATCCTTTGTTGCCAGGTAGTTGAACCACATCCCCGTGGCTATATAGGATGTGAAGTTTGTGTCTTTAGTGAAATCGTTCTTGTCTTTTTGAGGGTAAGTGGAGTACCAGCTTCCATCGGCGTTCTGTGTATCGCAAGACCATTTATAGGCTCCGGCAGCTTCTTTGAACCTGCCGGCGAGGTCAAGAGCTATGGCGCATTCCACATGGTCCCAGGGGTCTATAGGTCCCCCGCGATACCAGGGGATGGCTCCCGAGGGAAGCTGTTGACTGATTATGAAGTCTGCCTGTCTCCGGACTATCTGCCCAAGTTCGTCGCGTGTTATTCTCAGTTGAAGCTCCATTGCTTCGGATAGGGTAGCAAACGCCCGAGGCATTGTCAACTGAATTAAGAAGTTACATTAAGGATTACAAAGTCGTATAATAACAGCCACAGGCGCCAGCGGCCTACATTCGAATGATGCAGCCATGAAAGAAGCTATTGTTACTACAAGCTGGGACGACGGTAATCCGCTTGATTTGAAGCTGGCTGAGCTGTTAAAGAAATACGATGTCCCGGCTACTTTCTATGTCCCCATAGTGTACGAAAAAAGGGGTTGCATGACTCCGCAGCAAGTCGGAGAAATCTCCCGAAGCTTCGATGTCGGGGGGCACAGCTATCATCATATCAGGCTGAATGAGATCCCTTTCAGTGAGGCTGAGAAGGAGGTTACGGAGGGCAAGAAGAGACTGGAGGAGATAGTTGGCAGGAGAGTATCCTCCTTCGCTTACCCCTATGGTAATTTCAACGATGGCTTGATCGGAATTGTAAAGAGAGCCGATTTCATCGGAGCCAGAACCGTGATGTTGCTCGGCAGGCGTATAAGCAAACCGTTCGAGATGGCAACTATGGTCAATGCCAGAAATTGGTGGTTCACCCATTACATTCTTCATTCTCTGGCTGAGCGTGATTTGAGTCTATTCCTATTCGTATTGAGTAATAACCTGTCTTTCCAGAGCTGGGACCGCATAGCACTCTCAACCCTGGATTTCGTGGTCAATAATGGCGGTGTATGGCACCTGTGGGGACACTCATGGGAGATAGAGGAAAACGGGGATTGGGACAGATTGGAGGCTGTGCTCAGCGCGGTAAGCAAACTGCCGAAACAGGTAGCCAGGATGGATAATACTCAAATGTTGAGGATACTCACCAACAAAGGCACAATTGCTAAAAACTCATGAGCGATAAAGTGGAAGTTGTAGTCGGCACGTTAATCTATCGCCAGGGAGCGTACATACTGGACAAGTTCCTGGCGAATCAGAAAGAAATTCAGCGGGAATGTCCTTCGTCGGAACTGGTTCTCGCCACCAATGAAATCGACTTCGTTGCAGACCTGGAGCGTGCTATAAGCGATTACGGGCTCAAAGGGAGGGTCATTACTTACGATACTGTGAAGCCGGATTATGCCCGGAGTGCGATATGGAATGTGGCATGTGGCAGAGAGGCACTCCGGCAGTACGTGCTGACGCAGACCGATGCGCAATACTTACTCTCCGTAGACGCGGATATAGTCTGTGAGCCATCTATCGTAAAGATTCTTAAAAAAAAGATTCATGGCTATGATGTTGTCTTCAGCGGCAGCCCTATCAGAGGTTATGGCGTTGGGCTTTGTGGGGCGGGGTGCATGATGGTCTCCAGGGATACGCTGAAGAAAGTAAAATTCAGATGCATAGAATTCAAGAACGGCGATGTGATGTTTGAAGATAATATGCTAGAGATGGACTTATTCAAACTGGGAGCGAAGGTACGAAAAGGCCTCTTTCTTCATTGCTCTCACTATAAAAATAAAACTGAAGCCAGGCATGTTGCTCCTCAGCCAACCGGAGTATATAGAGCATTGACAACCGCTTCATTTTTTAGATATTTGCTCATTCGCTCCAGCATCGTCGTTAATAGAAACATCCCCTGGAGATTAAAGACTCTGGTTGACGAATTGCGTGGGGAGACATGGTGAATTATGGACAACTGTAGAGGCCTCTTAGCTCTGTGGGGTAGGTAGTACTGCGACAATGGTGGAAATCGGATTAGTCAAACAAGCGGAGAGGATGGCTGAACTGACCGCCCTATTTCGTCTATGTTTTAATCATGATATGCCTTTAGAAGTCTGGGAATGGCAATATCTGAGGAACCCTTTATCCTCAACCGATGACGAAGTTGTTGTGGCGTTGGATAGCGGCAAAATAGTGGGTGCCAGACCGTTTATTTATGCGGAGATGTGGCTGGGAGATGCGAAGATAAAGACGGCGCAGCACTGCGATACTATGGTTCATCCTGAGCATCGGAATAAAGGTATATTTAACAAAATGGGGAATTATGCCCTAAAATACCTCGGCGAGAACGGCTTCTACTTGTCTTACGGATTTCCTGGCCCGATGTCACGACGCGGATTTCTAAGCCAGAGTTACAGGATAATAGTTGAGACCGAGTTCTTATTTCGTGCGAAGAATCCGCAAAAGCTGCTTAGTTACAAACTGAATAGCGAGTTATTGAGTAACGGGCTGGGTCTTTTATATGACAAATTCCTGAATCCTAAGACCAAGAGCGCTTCTCAAGAATCAGACATTTTTAAGGTGGAGGTATTTGATAGATTCCCTGATGAGCTAAAAAAGGTAGATTCTCTAAGGGACAAAGCGGCGATAAATCTTGTGAGAAGCGAAGATTATTTGAAATGGCGTTTCGACTTAAATCCGGAGCATTGATACAAATATGTACTGGTGAAAAGAGAAGGAGGGCTTTGGGGATACGCGGTGGTAAGCGTTCAGAAGGAGCTAAACGGTTTGGTCTATGGAGTTATTGTCGATTATCTAGTGAAAAACAAGGACATTGCCTGCTTTCAGACGCTTATGAGCAAATGTCTTGACGAGTTGAATAAATCCGATTATGACATTGTTATGATATGGGCATTTAGTGAGCCGAAATTCAGGGAGGAATTATTTAATAATTTTGGCTTCAAGTCATCGTCAAGGTTCCCTTTCAACAGATTTTTTGGCTACTCATATCTTGATGCCATACAAATTGGCAATGAATTGGTTGATATTGATATATACGATAAGGATAATTGGCGAGTTACCCCTGTTTATTGGGATAGCCGATGAGCAGCTGTAAATATCAATGAGAATCATATTGGCAGAGGTAGACAGGGATTGAGCCGGTTGGGAAGAGAAGAAAGACATTGGGACAGTGTGGCGAGAGAGCGGTTCTCTAAAAGCCCGCCTGATATTCTGGCGGAGCATAAGAAAAAAACTCATCTCAGTCTTCTGGCAAGATGGGCTGACCTGAAAGGCAGCGCGCGGATTTTGAAGACAGACCTTTTCGAAGAAGCTTCCGGGCCAGACCAGTTCTTATTCGACCTTGGCCGAAAAGACAATTCCGTAATTGGCATCGATATCTCCGGAGAAATCGTTGCTCAGGCAAAAAGGCATGCCGGTGAGCACGGAGTTGATTCGAGTAGATACTTGTGTTGTGATGTGAGGTATCTTCCTTTAAAAGGGAATTCGATAGACCTCATTATATCCGATTCCACTCTGGACCATTTCTCAACTGTAAAAGATATCCACATTTCTCTGAAAGAGCTTGCTCGTACACTGCGGGTTAATGGCACACTGATTATCACTATGGACAACAAGCGCAATTTGACATACCCTCCGTACATCGTAATACGTTTATGGATGAAGCTGGGACTGGCGCCTTATTTTATCGGTAGAACGCTTTCGCTGTCGGAACTGAGGCGGGTACTGGAGCAGGAAGGGCTTAGCGTTAAGGAAAGCACTGCTATTTTCCATTACCCTCATCCCGATGGCCTTGTGAGATGGGCGGAACGCTTCTTGCATAAAATGAGCAGGGGTAGGCTGGATAGCGCTATCAGGAGAGGGCTGGCTTTACTGGACGGATTAGAAAGGAAGCGGACAAGGTACCTGACCGGACGCTATATTGCTGTGAAGGCTGTGAAGTATAAAGACTGATGCTGCTGCACGCAAAAGGACGGGAAAGCTGATGAGGCCCGGTTTACGCCGAAAATATGAACGGAGTAAGTACAGATTGAAGACCAAGGGTCTGTACCCCTTTGTTAAAGGTGTACTAGAGTTCATAATGAGCTGTTTTTTTATTTATCGAAGGTACTGGATATATGAGATATCGCTGCCGCATGCCTCGCGCGCTGAGTGCAAACCAAAGCTGGATAATTGTGACCTGAGGGTAATTGAATCGGTCACACAGCTTAAAGATTTGGTAGCTCAAGGTTTTCAATTCGGTATTTATTCCGTGCGCCTGGAGGATGACGTAGATAAAGGTGCCGTAGTATTCTGCATATTTGTCGAGAAAAAAATTGCTTTTATTAGATGGGTGGTTACGACCGAAGCGTCTATGAAAAGAATGTGCGGGATACCTTATCCGGTGGACTTTTTGAATAAGGAAGTGTATTTATCCTGGTCGGAAACATCTCCACAATACAGGCGCGCAGGACTTTTCGCATATTCTTACTTCAAGCTGGCTGAGTTTTTCGTCAGGAAAGGCAAGATAATAGCGAAAGCCTTGGTTGACAAAAACAATCTTTCTGTTTTAAAAGCCGCAGCTAAGGTCGACGGCAAGCTTTGGGGTGAGGGGCGCTATTTGAAGGTATTGTGGTGGAAATCGTGGCATGAAAAACCGATGGTAGGTAATATTCATTACCCATGATTAGCTTTTGACGGAAGGGTTGAATGCCGGGACAGAGGGTAGAAAGAATTGCGATTTTTGTAATAGATGGACCCTACTCTAATATTACCCTGAGCAGGTTAGTAGAACACTACAGAGAAAAGGTAGTGTTGGTCTGTAACTCGAGACGACGTAAAGGCAAGCGCATCTCATTTTGGCATCGAGTTAAGGATGCCTATCGTAAACGCGGCATATGTTTTATAACCTACCCGACTTTTTCGCGTTCATATTACAAAGCGTTTATCCAGATCGGAGCAGCCGTAAATAGATTGCTCGGGCGACCGAAAAAGGTATACTCGCTTGAGCAAATTTTGCGAAGATATGGAGCGAAGCTAATCCATACTTCGAATGTTAATTCGCAGGAAATAATTCAAGTGCTCAGGCAGGCCGGGCCTGATTTGATAATCACAGCGTGTTTCGACCAGCTCATCGGCAAAGATGTATTGAGGGTCCCCGGAGTGGCAGCTATTAATATCCATCCCGGCTTATTGCCGGATTACAGAGGCCCTGCCCCGACTTTCTGGGCACTATTGCATGGCGAAAATCAGGTGGGGGTGACCGTGCATTTAATCGATGAGACTTTTGATACGGGAGCCATACTGAAACAGAGAGCTATCGAAACACCGAAGAAGAAAAGCATATTTGCCATGAATTACCAGCTCATGAAGATAGGAGCGGAATTAGCTATTGAAGCCGTCGCAGAAGTCGAAACCGGCACATGCAAAGCAGTAAAGCAGCAGGGAGGCCGCTATTTCTCCTACCCCGGGCTTGACGATATATGGAAGGCTAAGAAGAAGGGAATCAGGCCATATAGCTTCAGTGACTTTGTAAGGTGTTTCATTTAAGCAGTTTTTACAGCACAAACTGACTGTTGTAAATCAGACACCGGTTAAATAGTCTGGGTTTAACTAAATGAGCGAAGTGAGAATACGAGTATTTGCGGAACTCCGTGAGCTTGAGTCATTATCGTCACTGTGGGATAGCCTTCTGCAAAGGTGCGGGGACGAGAGGTCTATATATCTGACTCACGAGTGGATAACAACCTGGTGGCGTCACTTCGGAAAAGGCGGGCAATTGAATATATTGCTTGCCGAAAAGGGCAATCAGATCGTCGGCATTGTTCCTCTAATGAAAACCACATATAAGTTAGGTTTGTTCAGGCTTCGTGCTCTGGAGACAATAGGCTCGGTCAACTGCAACTTGGTATGGCTCGTGTCGCCCGAGAGCAGGGAAGAAGTAATGACCGCATTTCTGAGTTACCTCAACGAAGAACTGGCAAAAAGCAGGCTTATCTTGAGGTTGATCCTGGTACCTGAAGACAGCAGGTTTCTCGACATGCTGGAGAAGCGTGCGGAGCAGATTTCAAAAAGGCTTGCGATTGAGGTTAAGTTCAAGACCCTGGCTCCATATATAGCGTTGCCTTCGACATGGGATGAATTATATCGCTCGCTCAGACGTAACAGACGCTGGATTCTGCGCAAGAATTTGAAACTTCTGGAGAAAGAACACTCTGTCGAGTTTCAGGATTATACCTCAGACAATCTGTTCAACCGTCTGAATGAATTCATTGACCTGCATCAAAGGCGCTGGCAGTCTGTGAACGTCAGGGGCATTTTTTTTGATTCTGCGATGAAGGAATTCTATAAAGACATAGCAGTTAAATTTCAGGAGAGGAATTGGCTTCATTTTTCCTTTCTGGATATCGATGGTGTTATGGCGTCTGGGGAATTTGGTTTCATCTATAATGGCAAGCTTTATAGCACTACGGCGGGGCGGGATATTAAGTATTCAAAATATAGCATAGGGCACCTGCACTATATGTTTATGATTAAAGGTGCAATCAAAAAAGGTCTGCAGGAGCTGGATTTTCTCAAGGGTGCCGAGCCATATAAGTTCTACTGGACTAAATTGTCCAGGAAATATATGAATGTATTCGTGATAAACAGGGGCATTTCATCAGACCTGCGCCTTAAACTTGTATATACTTTTTTGCGTCTATGGGAGGCAAGGCAATACAATCTGAAGGAGAGTTATGTCTTACGTCTCTTAAGGCTGAAGGAAGAGAAAGAGATAAAGAAAATGGGATTGAGGCTGTCACGCTAATTAACCGATCCTATAATGAGCAGGTTTGCTGCACTGGCTATTAGATAAACTGGACAACGACCCTGCCCAAAAGCGGTGAAACAAGATAGCGCATCCAGGGTATGAAGAGGGGGGTGTACCGCCTGGTCAGCCCCTTGGAATAGTCAGACAGGTAGTCATCGAATGTCCTGGTCTGGAATTTAAGAAGCTCCTGTGATTTGGATGTATCGTACCAGTCCAGACAGTAGGGTTCCGTAGTGAATTTTTCAGCCGGCGGCAATGGCAATCCCATAACTCCCATAATGCGTCCTACCATATCTTTATAAAGCATCCTCCCCTCCGGGCCGCCGCTGACGACCAGTGTATTTCCCTGCAAAGCCTTGAAATTCTTTACGGAGTTAAGTATTGCCAGAGAAAGGTCGTCGGGGTGACAGAACTCGACTCGATTGTTCAAGGGAATGGAGAACATTCTTCTCAGGTCGCTTACCTCAAAATCGAAGTACATTATGGCGGTCAGGCGCAGTATGAGGTAATCTATCCCCGATTCTTTGATCAGATTTTCAGCCTCAAGCTTGGTTTCAGCATAGGGCTCCTGGGGATGAGGGGCAGTCTTGTCCACACTGACGGGCTTGTTTGTATCCGGTGTTGGGCCGAAGACGGTTACTGAGGAGGTGAATATGAAAGGGATGCGCCCGCCTTTTTCTTTTATCAGGTCGATGAGTATCCTGGTTCCGCCGACATTAACTTTGCGACATAGTTCAGGGTTCTCATCAGCCAGAGGAGGCAGGATGGCAGCCATGTGGACAACTGTGTCCACACCCTGCAGTGCCCTGCGCACTGAATCGGGTTTGGTTATATCTCCCCAAAAAATGTCGGCTTTTCGACCAAGCTCTTCGACGCTGTTGCGATTGCGCGGAGTGTCCAGGTCGAATACCCGAACCTGTAATCCGGCTTCGTATAAAATATTGCACACATTTATTCCCAGCCGACCTGCCCCGCCCGTTACCAGCACTCGCATGTTACTCCTCTCGATTCTAAGGCCGGTTGTATTCAGACATTGACCTTAACCCAGGAGGGTTTGAGAGAGCCTTTCTCCGGCACAATAATGCCGTCATCCAACGGTTGCATGATGATAGTCGATTGCCCGCTATGGACTCTAACCGTGGCGTATTTGTCTCGAGCATAATAGATTCTCAATTCGCCTTCGTCGTCCGGCCGTAATTGAACTGTGAAGATATGCGAATCGTCTTTTGTTCTAGCGCCCTGAGAAAAAACCCTGAAACCCGGGTAGCGGCGCTTCGTATTCGGCATCACCACGAAAGGATAAATCATCCTCCATTTGGGCATCTGTTTAAGCGTAAATGTCAGAAAGAAGGGGACGCGATAGTCCCTGGGCTTCTCTGTCGGTCTCAGGTTTCTGATACCCTGTACGCCGTTGTGTAAAAAGCTGCGGATGAGCCGGAACACCTCATCCTTTTTAGTGACGATGCGATTGATATTTGTGTGTGACCTTTTTACAGCAGCAAAATAGAAATTCTCCGCAACCGAACCGTCTGAGTTGAACTTCCCCAGGCTGGTGGAACTCATCTCAATTAAACCGTCATTGTGACCCCAGGCATTTCCACCGACTGCCGCCAGCTCTGCGATGGACGATGAATCTACGTTGGTGTTCAGGTCCCAGAGGAACCTGCTGTCCGGTCTGAGCTCTGCTCCGGCTCTCGGGACAAATTTATCCGACCATTTGATACTGAAAGGCTCGAATCTAATTGTGCCCATGTGAGGCGTGGCGAGCGTCAGCAGCTTGTCTATTCTAGGTTTAGCGGCGGTCGCTATATACTGCCGGGCGATAATTCCTCCCATTGAGTAGCCGATGACGGAGCAGGTATCTTTGCCTGTTAGCTTGCCTGTTCTATCTATCGCCACGGCAAGTCTGGAGGCGTAGGTGGCGACAGTGCCCAGAGTTCCCCGCGACTTATCCGCATACTCGAATTGCCAAGCGTTGAAGTGGTTTTCCTTCGTTTGCAGCAAATCATCCAGCCTGCCGAACTGGTAGTCGCATTTGCCTCGTTTGGAAGCACCCGGGAATCTGAAACCATGCACCAGAATGACATTTTC
>VGNW01000035.1 GCA_016865955.1 Chloroflexota bacterium
GCCTTCCTCATGAGTCAAATGCCCTTGGGATACCGCCACGCCCACCGTGCCCAGACCGAGCATCATGTAGCCCAACTGGCTGATGGTGGAATAAGCCAGCACCCTCTTGATATCGTTCATCACCAGACCCATGCTGGCAGCGAAGATGGCTGTGAATCCTCCGATTACCGCCACCATCGTTACCGCTGCTTCGGAGCTTGCGAACATGGGCAATGTTCGCGCAACCAGATACACACCGGCGGCTACCATCGTTGCAG
This sequence comes from Chloroflexota bacterium, assembly GCA_016865955.1. Classification (GTDB taxonomy): domain Bacteria; phylum Chloroflexota; class Dehalococcoidia; order SZUA-161; family SZUA-161; genus VGNW01. The sequence continues at coordinate 258 of VGNW01000035.1, forward strand.
CATGTATCAGGGAGCTGACCGGTGTGGGACCTTCCATAGCATCGGGCAACCACACATGCAGCGGGAACTGCGCCGATTTGCCCACAGCTCCTGAGAAAATGCCCATCATCGCCAGAGTAAGGGTTGTGCCGCCGAGCACCCCTGCGATAGCCATCTCATTGAGCTCGGCGATGTTAAATGTGCCATAAGTGAAGTAGAGGATAAGGATTCCGATAAGGAAGCCGAAGTCGCCGAAGCGAGTCACCACGAATGCCTTTTTGGCTGCTGCCGCTGCCGAGGGTCTGTGGAACCAGAAACCGATAAGCAGATAGGAACCCAGCCCAACGCCTTCCCAGAAAACGTAGACCAGCAATAAGTTTGAAGCCAGCACCAGTCCCAGCATCGATGCAGTGAACAAGGACATCCAGGCAAAGTAGCGGTGATAGCCCGGATCGCCCTTCATGTAGCCCTGGGAGTATATTTGCACCAGAAGGCTGACTCCGGTCACCACTATGAGCATTATCGCTGTGAGGTTATCCGCAACGAATCCCAGGCTGATTTCGAAATTGCCCACCACAGCCCATTCCACCGTGCTCTCTATGGGGAACTGGTCGTGGCTGTTGAATACCCATATCGAGAGACCGAGGGCTGCGGCAAGACAGGCGATAATGGTATAGCCGCTGAGCCTGGGATATTTGTTGAAGAAGGGTCTTAATATCAGAGAGATAAAAATTAGCGAGAATATCGGCAGCAGAAATATAGCCCACAACACGGATTCAGGCAGCATCTATTATACCTTCCTTAAGATATCCTCTAGCAGGTGTTTCTTGAGCTTAGGTACCAATACTACGTATTTCGCCTTCTCGCCGCCCCCGGAGCCTGCAGGCAGTATCCTGGTGGGAATTCCCTCAGCCTCGAAGAACTCCTTCCACATCTCCGCCGTTATCAGGTTATTTACTGTTTTGAATTCAACCCACATTTGGAAAACTCTTTAATTTATTTCTAGCCCTTCATCAAATCTGCCTGTTCGACATCAACATTCTTACGGCTGCGATAGATAGCGATTATTATCGCTAGACCCACTGCCGCTTCGGCAGCAGCCACTGTCATAATGAATATGGCAAAAACCTGCCCTGTTAGCTGCACAACATCCGGCACAAGGTACCGCGAGAAAGCTACCAGAGCGATATTGACTGCATTGAGCATAAGCTCGATACACATCAGGATTACCACGGCATTCCGCTTCGCCAGCGCTCCATAAAGCCCGATGGAGAACAACACAGCCGATAGAATTAAATAGTGCTCGATACCTACATGCATCTAAATCATCTCCTATCCCTGACCAGCACAATGGCTCCAATGAGTGCTGCGAGGAGAAGCACGGACGCTATCTCAAATGGGAGTACAAATCCGCTCTCGCTATCGAAAAGCGCTTTAGCCACATACGTGGTGGTCGATTCGTCGATGGGCATAGTTACTGCGTTAGAAGCCTCTGTCACCGTGGTCCATTCAGTGCTGACGACAACTCCGACAATAGTTGCCAGAACCAGCAGAGATATGAGAAGCGCTGGTACGTTCAGTTTATTGAAGGGACTACCCTCTTTCAGGTTCCGTGTCAGCATGATGGCAAATATCAGAAGTATCCCGATGGCGCCGGCGTAAATCAGCACCTGCACCGCTGCCAGGAAGTCTGCGTTAAGCGTGATATATATGCCTGCAACCGCGAAGAAGCACAATATCAGAAGCAGGGCTGCTCGGAAAATATCCCGCAGCAAGACCACAGCCACAGCGGAGCCTATCATTAGCAGTGTCAATATCCAGAAAGCCAGTTCAATCATCTTTGCCAACCGTTTCCTTGCATATCTGGTCGTAAACCAGCAGCGTCTGCTCGGGTATCTGGGGCTCTAATTCGGGATGTCCGTAAGCGCTGGGCTGGATATTCGGATCCATCAATGTCTCCCTGTCAGCCCAGAGCAATCTGCGGCTGTATCTACCCTGCTCGTAAGCGCGGCCCATGTAGAGAGCGTTATAGGGGCAGACTTCCACACAGAGACCGCAGAACATGCAGCGCCCGATGTCAAACTCAATCTTATCTACTATGTACTTATTTCCACCGTTTTTCGATGTTTCGATATGGATAATGCCGTGAGGACAGCTCTTGGCACAGGTAGCGCAACCCGTGCACAGGTCAGCTCTCCAGACAAATTGCTGGCCTCTAGCCCGGCGCGATACTTCAAGCTTGTGTTCAGGATATTGGGTGGTTATCTTCTTCCTAAACAGGTGCTTGAGGGTTAACGCCATACCCTTGGCTATTCCTAGCCCGGTACCCTCCAACCTCAATTCTGCCTCCTCCTGTCTTGAAGAATACTCTAGCCCATATCAGAATCAGGATTCCCGCAACTGCAAAATTGACGAAGATGAACGGCCAGGGGAAGCTCTCCCACCCGCTCATCCACTGCTGCCACGCCAGGACTTCCAGCGCGGTAACGAATATATTTATCAACGCCATCGGCAGCAGGAATTTCCACGAGAACGCCATAACCTGGTCGATGCGCAGCCTGATTAAAGTAGCGCGCATCCACAGTATGAACATGAAGACAGCGAACACTTTAATAACGAACCAGATCCATACGGGCAGGAACGGCCCCTTCCACCCGCTCAAGAACAAGGTGGTCACTAATATCGAGACAGCCAATGTATTAATGTACTCACCCAGGAAGAACATGGCGAACTTCATCCCGGAGTACTCGGTAAAATAGCCCGCTGTGAGCTCTGAGTCCGCCTCGATCATATCCATAGGCGTGCGATTAAGCTCGGTAATGGCTCCGATGAAGTAGATAAAGAAACCCATAGGCTGGAGCAAAATGAAGGGAACGGTCTGCTTGCCCACTATCTCGCTCATTTGAAGCGAGCCAACTATTAAGACTACGCCTACAATCGACAGCACCATGGGCACTTCGTAGCTTATTAGCTGCGCCACGCCTCGCATCGCACCTATTAGCGCGTACTTGTTGTTGGAAGCCCAGCCCGCCATGAATATGGCAAGGACACCCAGTGAACCGATAGCCACCACATAAAGAATTCCGATGTTCAGGTCGGTGAATACCCCCATCTCCCCTTTGCCGATGGGGAACACTGCGAACACCATCAGAGCAGCAATGAACAGCACAACCGGAGCAAGCCAGTGCACAATCTTGTCGCCCTTGGCAGGCATGATGAGCTCTTTTACCAGTATTTTTATAGCATCTGCCACCGGCTGGAACAAGCCCAGGGGACCGCAGCGATTAGGTCCCGGACGAAGCTGGAATCTGGCGACGAAACGCCGCTCCACCCAGATAAATACCATCACTATCGGGAACACAATCATAAGAATCAGGGTTATGCCAATCAGGCTATCGAGGAAGATAATTAACGAGCTGGGGAGGTCAAAGCTCTGCAGCCACTCAACGAAGGTAGTGCGCACTTTCGCAAACAGGTCGACGAAGTAATACCAGTGATTCATTATCTATCAACCTCGCCTAAAGCGATATCGACACTGCCGAATATAACAATAAGGTCAGCTATCTTCCAACCTATGCTTATGTCGCGTAATACTGTAAGGTTAAGCAACTCCGGAGAGCGCACCCGGAACCGATACGGCGCAATCGAACCATCGCTGACCAGATAGAAGCCGAGTTCACCGGTCGCTGCTTCGATGCGGGAATATGCTTCTCCCTTCGGCGGACGCAGCAGGTTGGGCACTTTGGCGCAGACCTCGCCTTCGGGCAACTGCTCCACAGCCTGCTCCAGAATGCGGAGGCTCTGCCATATTTCCGCAATCCTCACCCTGTACCGGTCATAGACATCGCCCACCGTGCCTGTCGGAATGTCAAACTCGAATCGATCGTATACCAGGTATGGGTCAGCCTTGCGGATATCCCATTTTACACCGCTGCCCCTGAGCATCGGACCGCTGCATGAGCTTCTTACAGCCAAATCGGCAGGTAAAGCGCCCACGCCCTTAGTGCGAATCAGCAATATCTCGTTGGTCTTAAGCAACTGGTCGTATTCCTCAACATACCTGGGCATTTCCTTGATGAATTTTTTTAGCGCTGGTAAAAACTCCGGAGGGATGTCTCCACTAATCCCGCCGATGCGCATGTAGTTATAGGTCAATCTCTGCCCGCTTACCATCTCAAACAGGTCAACAATCTTCTCTCGCTCACGCCACATGTAGAGAAGCGGAGTCATTAGAGCACCGAGGTCGCTGGTGAGGAATCCAACCGCCAGAAGATGCTTGGCGATGCGCATCAACTCCGACATAATCACTCGCAGGTACTGAGCTCTTTCAGGAACCTCTATACCCGCCAGCTTCTCCACCGCCTGCACATAAGCCAGATTGTTCATCATCGAGGCAATGTAATCGAAGCGGTCGGTGAAGGGGATATTCTGTGTGTAAGTTCGTCCCTCTGCCAGCTTCTCTATGCCTCTGTGCAAATAACCAAACATCGGCTCCATATCCACGATGACTTCGCCATCCAGCAGCACCTTCATTCGGAAGACGCCGTGCGTTGACGGGTGAGATGGACCGATATTCAGAATAAAAGGCTGGGTCTTAAGCTCCATACCTGTACTCGCTCCCTGTGGCAAAAGCCCAGATTATCCTGGGGGCATTGCGCATAAAAGATGCCGCCGGCCAGTGTAATTCTTTCTTCTGGCAGATTGACGACGAGCTCAGTTTATCTGCATCCTTTTTCAACGACATTATCTCTTCGCTGTCCATCCCATGCTCGGCAACTATTCTATCGATTGTTTTCATTAAATTGATAGCGCTACAGGCACGGGCTTCAACGCCCTCAGCCATCTGGCGAGGAATCAGTTCATAGTCCATCTTTAGCTGATTAAATGCCCGGGCAGACTCATAAGTGCTCATTACTATATCGTTGCGGCTCATACATTGCGTCTCGTAGTTGAGCATATATTTCCAACTCGGGCTCTTCAGAGCCTGCCTGTGTTCCTCAAGGCTTCGGTAGAACATACGGTAACCGTATTTATCGGGATTTTCGAATACCTTGCTGCCAGGGTCTACGAAAGGAGCAAGCGGAGATATAAACGGCAGCACATTCTTATACCGGTTGAACTCTTTCAGCAGACTTCGCAAATACGCTGCATCGCCCATGACGGAAGCGTATGTCTGCCTGGGCAGTCCTATCATGAAGAACAGGTCGAGTCTTCTGCAGCCGTTTTCGAGAGCGCTTTGAATAGTAGTTTCTATTTCGCGGTTGCTGTATCCTTTCCCGAAAGCATGCCTCACTTCTTCATCTGTTGAGTCCGGCGACCACTGTATATTGTAATTAGGGATATACTTGTTCACCTTGGCAAAGAAATCGCTTCCCGCAGGGGAGAACAGCTCAAGAATAATTGGGCCTCTCACCCTGGCTTCGTTCATCGCCTTCAGGAATTCGTCAGCATATTCCTCGCCCTTTTGACGGATGTCACCTATCACAAACACAGGCCCGTTAAGATAACGCTGAATGCTGACAATGTCCTTTGCCAGTAGTTTCGGGCTTCTGAAGGCTGTCTTTTCTCTACCGAAGCTGTTCTTATATGCATGCCGTGAGCCGCCGCAGGTTGCGCAATCGTAGTTGCAGCCGCGGCAGGTAACCACACAGGTTATCGGATAGTCCATCCAATTGCCGAAAGGTGTCAGCCCGGCAAGGTCGCGGTATCTGAGCACCGATTTGACCGGATAAGCATAATCCAATGGCATTTCGTCGAGGCTTGCCGGCACGAAACTAAGCGGATTATGATGAGCAACCCCATCCTTGTCCTTCCAGCTCAAATTCGGGACGTCGTCTACCGGTTTTCCATCTCTTATGCGCTCCATCAGTTTCAGCATCGGTATTTCAGTGGAATCGCCGCGCACCACGAAATCAACCTGAGGATATCCAATCAGTTCCTTATGAAAATAAGAGGAGGATAGTCCTCCCATAATGACAGGTGTTATCGGGTGCAATCTCTTTACTACCTTTGCCAGTTCCAGACTGCCGTGAGCATGGGGCAGCCAGTGCAAATCGATTCCGAATGCCTTCGCCGACAGCTTGCCGATGAATTTCTCGACATCGAATTTACTATCCTTCAGCATCCGGTTGGCGATATTGATAATCCTGGCATGAATGCCATGCTTTTCCAGATAGGCGCCTATGCTTACCAACCCGATGGGATACATCTCGAAAATAGGCGTCGACGGGATTACATCGCTTATCGGCCCGTACATAATCGCCCGCTCCCTGAAATCATAGTTACTGGGAGCATGCAACAGTATTAAATCCACTTTAGCCATAAATATCTTTAACTCTTTACCCCGGGTTCGTTTTTACAGGTAATCCCTCCGTAGCGGGTGCCCCTGGAATCCTTCCCAGAGGAATATGCGTTTCAGATTGGGATGCCCTTCGAACCATATCCCCAGAAGGTCGTATGCTTCCCGCTCCTGAAAAACAGCACCCTGCCACAGGGAAACCACGGAGGGTACAACGGCTCTGTCTCTGTTATGACATCTGGTCTTGACGATAAGGCTGTGATTGTGCTTCAAAGAAGCCAGATGATAAACCACCTCGAGGTAATCGAGGTAGTCCACTCCAGTGAGGTTCACCAGATAATCGAAATCGTAGCCTTCAGTCTTATTGAGGAAACGACAGACCTGTAAAACAAACTCGCTTTTTACTAATATTGCCGAATCGTCACTCCCCGATATCGCCCCTGGAAGCTGCCCCTCTATTTTCGCAGCAACTTCCTTGCTATTCAGTGCTTTAGTCATAATCTTAGTCAGTCTTAAACGCCTAAATTTTCTCCAGTTCTGTCTCGGGAAACGCCATGCGGTAGCCGGTTTTGTCGGCTTTTATAATTATCCAGCCCTTGGGGTCTTCTTTGACCTCGACTACTTCTCCTTCCCAACCACTAAGAGTGTAGTTTGGCCTTTCCTTGACCCTGATTTTATCACCTGCACTCAGTTCAGCCATCTTTACTTGCTCCTCTTAATACTATCCTTCATTATCTTTTCATGCAGCAATTGTATTCCCTTTATCAAAGACTCAGGGCGAGGAGGACATCCCGGCACGTAGACATCCACAGGTATGATACGATTTATACCTGGAACCACGCTGTAGGAATCGGCAAACGGCCCACCGCTGATGGCGCAGGAGCCCATTGCTATCACCCATTTCGGCTCAGCCATCTGGTCGTATATCATCTTAACCGCGGGCGCCATCTTCCAGGTTAAAGTTCCGGTGACCATTATCAGGTCAGCCTGTCTTGGCGAGGGGCGCATAATATCCATGCCGAAGCGGGTAAAGTCGAATCTCAAGCCCGCTGCCGCTATCATCTCGAAGGAACAGCATGCCAGGCCAAAAAACATAGGCCAGGGGGAATATTTTCTCGACCAGTTCAAAACGGCGTCGAGCGTGGTTATTAATACACTTCTCTTTAGTTCTTCATCGATCCAGCGGTCAGGGTCAGGTATCGGTTCCTGCGACCTCGCCTTCAATGCTTCTATAGCTTTGCCTTCCTCACGATCAATCTCGATCGGAGAGTAAATCGGCATAAGATCTTGTGGGTTTTCTATTTCCATTCCAGAACTCTCTTTTTCCAGGCATAGACGAGGCCGACGACAAGGATAAGTATGAATACAAGCATCTCAACGAAACCGAAGAGCTTGAGTTGCTTGAAATGCACCGCCCAGGGATAGAGGAAAACGGTCTCTATATCGAATATAACAAAGAGAAGCGCGAAGAAATAATAGCGGAAATTAAATTGAATCCAGGAGCTGCCTACCGTTTTCATCCCGCACTCGTAGGTGTCTGTTTTCACACCTTCCGGGTCAGGTTGCTTTGGTTTAGCACTGAGGAATTTAGCTAGGACGAGAATTAAAGCCGGGATTGAAATGGCAGCAACAAGCAGTATTGCTATATAGCCATAGTCAGCCAGCAAAAGTTTATCACCTCTTTTTCGCCGCTGGGTTATAATATACCATAGGGCACAAGGACAATGCAATAGTTTTTCCCGTTTTACTGCCGAAATTAGTGAAATATCTCACAATCAATCAGAGAAACAAATACTGATTTCATACCGATAAATCGCTGCATGATTATCGATATTCATACCCATACAAAACCATTCTCTGATGACAGCGACCTGACCCCTGATGAGTTGATTCAAAAGGCAAAGAGCTCGGGGCTGGACGGCATTTGCTTTACAGAGCACGATTTCTTCTGGCAAGACGAAGATATACATCGTTTGAGTCAGAAGCACGATTTCCCCATATTCCCCGGAGTGGAGATAAACACTGAGGAGGGGCATCTTATTGTATTTGGATTAAAGAAGTATGAATTCGGAATGCATCGAACCAGTTATGTCAGGAAGCTGGTGGACAAAGCTGGCGGCGCTATCATACTAGCCCATCCCTACAGAGGACGGGTACATCAGAACCCCGACTGCGAGCAATTGCTGAAGCGTGCCTGCCAAAACCCTGTCCTTGAACTGGTGGACGCTGTCGAAATGTTAAACGGCAGGTCGAAATCCAACGAAAATAGCTTTGTGCAAGAGCTGTGCCTTAGCCTGGACCTCAGGACTGTGGCTGGCAGCGATGCACACTCACCGTCGGATATACCGACCTGCGCAACGCAATTCGATAACAGGGTCAAGAATTTGCAGGAGCTTATCGAAGAACTCAAAAAAGGTCGTTTCAAAACCATTGATTTGCGTTCTTCCGGGGAAATAAGCAGGTTATGAGTTTAACAGAGCAAAATAACCGGCTAGGATTTCTCATCACATAATTCGCAGACCAGCAGGTCAAGGGAAAGCTCCCCGTCGTCACCTTTGAATTTACCCGTTTTAATCGAGACATCCGCATCAAGTAATTTACGATAGATTTTCCTCAACTGCTCCATAGAATGCTGCCCGGCCTGCTGTCTTGCTTTTTTCAAGATAAAATCGGACGTAGAATCCGAAATATACGCTTCATCGGCCAATTTATGATTACGCCCCAGAGATTCTTTTTCCTGTATGACCATGCGTAATTGTCGGGTTATCATAAATAAAAGGTATGGCGGAACCGCCCCTTCGTCTTCCAGCCTATGAAGTAGCTTTATTGCCGTTGCCGTCTTTCTCTCCAGTATGGCATCGACCATATCGAAGACCCTGGTTTCCTGAGCGCTGGATACCAGAGATTTAACGTCTTTCTCCTCAATTTTTCTCCCCCGGGCGTACAGGCAAAGTTTATCGACCTCAGTGGATATAAGCCACAAATTCCCGCCAATAAGCTCGGCAATCATATTAGATGCCCTTGGCGAGATACTGCATCCAGTTTTAGCTACCCGAGATTCAATCCACGTCTTCAGAGCATCCCTTTTCAGAGATTTGAACTCCTTTATCTTCGCCGCAGACTCCAGGGCGTTGAGCATGTGGTTGTTCTTTTTCAATTTGCTGTCTATGAGAATTAAAACTGTGCTTTCCGGCATTCGCTGGACATAGTCCCTGAAAGCCTGCCAGCCTGAATCCTTTGTCTTCACGGGGTGTTTATCCTTGTCTTGAGGCTCGAACCGGCTGAGCAATCCCTCTACTATTACCAGTCGTTTGGCTGATAAAAACGGCAGAGTGTCGCATGTTGCCATAAGCTGCTCCGGGCTTAGATGCTGGCCGGAAAAGACATTTGTATTAGTGACAAGCATCTCCCTGTCGCCCAGGGCATCTTTTATTCTGTTCAGTTCCTCTTTGAGAGAAAAATCGTCCTCTCCGTAGAGTATGTACAGCAAAGCTTCCTCCGATAATTCATGCAGCGTGTACGGCAAAGAGGGTTGTAATACCGTTCCGAATGGGTATAATTATAGCACCTCTTCTATTACGTTTTAAACCCAGGAAGTAATCGGGGACTATTCTCCTTATGAATTGACGCCGAAATATTTAAACGGAGCTTCTTAAGTGCAAATCGGCATTACCGGCCTGCCTAAAAGCGGCAAGACAACCATTTTCAATGCCCTCACCAGGGGCAAGGCTCAAACGGACGCTTATTCCTCGGCATCGCTGATACCCAATATCGGCGTGGTCAAAGTGCCGGATCCCAGACTTGATTCGCTGATAAAACTGTTAAAACCGAAGCGCGCCATACCTGCGGAGGTAACTTATATAGATGTAGCTGCCCCTGCCAGAGGATTCGGTAAAGGCGAAGGTCCCAGCGGTCAATTTCTTGCCCATCTCAGCAAAGTAGATGCGCTGGCACATGTTGTAAGGGTATTTGAAGATGAGAGATTGCCGCACCCCGATGGCAGTGTCAACCCGGAGCGAGATATCGCCACGATGAACCTTGAGCTTGCCTTCTCCGATATGGGCATCATCGAAAAGCGGCTGGAGCGGCTGAAAGCCTCCTTTAAGGGAGCTAAGCCTCAGGAGAGAGAGGCAGCTTTGAAGGAAGAGGCTGTTCTCGCCAGAATTAAATCGGCTCTGGAGTCCGATATCCCTATTCGGGAGCAGAGCTTTACTGAGAGCGAGGCGAAAATTCTGGATAACTTTCAGTTTCTAACTGCCAAGACGATGCTCATATTGCTCAACATCGGCGAGAAGCAAGTGTCTAACACAGGTTCACTGGAATCAAAATTCAGCGGTAAATATCGCAACCCGCACTGTGAGGTGGCTGCCCTGTGCGGCAAGCTGGAAATGGAACTATCGCAGCTTAGCGATGCAGAGGCTCAGGAGTTTCGCTCATCTTTAGGTGTGGGTGAATCGGGACTTGACCGGGTGATAAGACTATCTTACGCCCTGCTCGGGTTGATATCCTTCTTTACAGTTGTGTCAGATGAAATACGAGCGTGGACTATTCGCCGCAACACCACAGCTCAAAAAGCGGCAGGGAAGATACACACGGATATGGAGCGCGGTTTTATCAGAGCCGAGGCTATCCCTTACAGTGATTTAGTCAAATGCGGCAGCATGTCAGAGGCGAAAAAACACGGCTTGCTGCGTGTCGAGGGCAAGAACTATATAGTACAGGATGGCGATGTGCTCACCATACTGTTCAATGTATAGTCAGAATTTCTTACCGAGCGCCACTAAATCTGGCTTGAGCCTTCCGCAACAAGGCTCTCAATCTCCGAAAAGGACATTCTAAGGTTAATGGTTACACAGGAACCGCTTCTGCTTATATCCAGGTTTCCCAAAATTGATAATAACCACTCAGGGATTTCACTGCCCTCAGACAAAGATGCTGCAAGTTGCACAAAGACGATCATGCCTCTTAAGGCTTGTTCCATTGCCTCGGCAGAATCACCATCAGCGGCGTATAACTTCATATCTAGAGAAAGGGATGCTTTTTCTCTTCCCAGCGTCATCCCGACTGTCTCCATATTTTCAAATGTAGATAGGTCTCCCAGAAAGTCGCTTATCTCATCAGACAATTGATCATCCGCCTGCCCCGGGGACACGGTTCCTGCCGCTATTCTAATCAGCGCTTCATCCAGGTCGTTAAATGTATCCAACACCACCCCGCGCAGGGCTTTCCTATCGCCCTTTGCGACATCAATGACATCCTCAATCCAAACCTGTAACCCGAAAGCAAACATACCGTCACGCAGAAAAACAAAGGCACCTTCTTCATCTTCGAATGCATACACATCATAGCCTTTGTAGTCATAAGAGTCCAACTCTACATCTGCCTCTGCTGCTGCATCCTCTATTGCGACAAGTAAGTCGCCTTTGTCAAACGTTCCTTCTACTATTATTGCCAAGTTAATTGTGCCATCTTCTACCTCAAGTTCCGAAGTATCACCGAAGAAAGTTATTGTATTGAATTTCATCAGGTCAATACCATATTCATCTTTAAGTCCGTCTAGTACTTCTTCGAACGTTCGAGGGGTATCCTGGTCTTTGAAAGCTTTATCGTATAATTCTGTAATTTCTTCGTCGGTTATAATCTCATTAAAATCTATCTGGGCTAACATATTAGCGCCTTCCGGTACAAGTCCTATCGCTTCAGTAGTAGATTTTGATGTACATCCTGCTAACATCGAAACTAAAAGTGCCGAAATGACGAACAAGAGACACATTCTCCTCAACATCTTCGCGCCCCCTTCTGCTAATTTGCTCTTTTGGGAGAGTCTAGCACCCGTGTATCTTCATTGTCAATGATAGTTTAGTACTACAGAGCACAAATGGACTAAATACACTTAACTTGACCATCACCATACCCCAAGCTAGAATAGGCTTGAGGGGAAAGATGTTTGAGACTTTATCGGATAAATTGGGCAATGTTTTTAAGAGGCTCACCGGCAAGGGCAAGCTCACTGAGAAAGATGTCGATGAAGCACTGCGTGAGGTGCGGCTTGCGCTCCTTGAAGCCGATGTTAACTTCAAGGTGGTCAAGGACTTCATAGCAAGAGTGAAGGAACGTGCAGTCGGAGCAGGTGTGCTGGAGAGCCTGACTCCCGGCCAGCAGGTGATAAAGATTGTGCACGAGGAGTTGATTGTCACATTGGGCGGGGGACAGCACAAGCTGCAACACGCGAATCAACCACCCACTGTAATAATGCTCGTCGGTCTGCAGGGCGCAGGCAAAACCACTACCGCCGCCAAGCTGGCGCTTCACCTCAGAAAGAACGGGCAGCGTCCTTTGATGGTCGCTGCCGATATATATCGTCCTGCAGCAACTACGCAGCTCGCAGTTTTAGGGAAACAGTTGGATATCCCTGTTTACAGCGACGGCGGTTCTGTGGGAACTATATGTGCTAACGCCATGAAGCGAGCCCGTGAGATAGCGGCCAGCGCAGTGATTGTCGACACAGCCGGTCGACTTCATATCGACGAGACACTTATGAAAGAGATAGAAGATCTGAATAAGAACCTTCACCCCACCGAGGTGCTGCTTGTGGCTGACGCTATGACCGGACAGGAGGCTGTAAAGATAGCCGAGGAGTTCAACAAAGCAGTAGGTCTCACCGGCGTAATCCTGAGCAAAATGGACGGCGATGCCCGCGGCGGAGCGGCTCTGTCAATTACGTCGGTTACCGGAGTGCCCATCAAATTTGTTGGCATAGGCGAGAAAACGGATGCTTTGGAGCCTTTCTATCCTGACCGCCTGGCATCGCGAATTCTGGGCATGGGGGACGTAATAAGCCTCATCGAAAAAGCGGAGCTGGCGACTAATATCGACAAGACTAAAGAGCTAGAGCGCAAAATCCGCCACGGCAGCTTTGACCTGGAGGATTTCTTAGAGCAGCTCAGACAGTTGAAGAAGATGGGGCCTCTTGCACAGGTAATGGAGATGATACCCGGGTTCTCGGGGATAGCAAAAAAGCTGCCGGCGGGACTGGATGAGAAGCAGCCAAAAAAGATTGAAGCCATAATACTATCAATGACCCCCGAGGAGAGACACAACCCCACTATAATAGATGGCAGCAGGCGGCGGCGCATCGCTAGAGGCAGCGGCACCACTCCGCAGGATGTCAATCAGTTGCTTAACCAGCATCGACAGATGCAGAAATTAATGAAACAGATGAACAAAGGACAAAAACTAAATTCACTGTTCAAGCTAAGGTGATTTTAAATGGGATTTGACGTATCGGGGAAAAATTCTAAACTTGACAGCTTGAATATTGACAAGCTCAGCAGCCTGTCTTTCGAAGTTGGGCCAATCAGACCGCCGAGCGAGGGAGGCAGCCACTCCCTGCTGTTAAGGACAACCCGCAATTGTCCCTGGAGCAGGTGCAGGTTCTGTTATGCCATTATGTACAATCGCGAGAAATTCCAGTTGCGACCTGTGGAGGATATAAAGAAAGATATAGACACTGTCAGAGAAATGGCTGAAGGGATAAAGGCGGTATCCTTGAAGCTGGGCTACGGCGGCAGGATAAATGCAGACGTCGGGACAGCTCTTGCCCGGTATGACCCTGCGCTTAATATCAACCATTGCTTCGTTATGGTATTCAACTGGCTTTACTTCGGAGCTAAAACCGTTTTTCTTCAGGATGCCAACAGCATTATAATGCCGACCTCTCAGCTTCTGGAGGTACTGGCATATCTGAAAGAAACGTTCCCGACCATAGAGCGCATCACCTCTTATGCCAGAGCTAAAACTCTGGCAAAGAAATCCATCGAAGAGTTGAAGGAGTTGCGTAAAGCCGGGCTTTCCCGTCTCCATGTCGGGCTGGAGACGGGCGACGATGAACTGCTTAAATACGTTGATAAAGGCGTAACAGCAGCGGAGCAAATAGAGGCAGGGAAGAAAGCGAAGGAAGCCGACTTCGAGCTGTCCGAGTATGTCATGCCCGACCTGGGTGGTCG
>VGNW01000036.1 GCA_016865955.1 Chloroflexota bacterium
ATCTCACCTTTGCCATATCTTAGCCTCCAGTATTCCTTTCCTTAACAATAACAGCTTCAACTATTGTCCGCTATACCCTCTCCCATTTTTTAAGGGATTTTTTCTCAAGTTGCTAAACGGTCTCCATACACTTATATTGCAAAATAGCTCCGTTTGGTGTATATTAACTTTAACAGTTACAGTTTAGGTTATTACAAGCTTCCTAAAATCCTCGGATTTGTTTCAAGTGTTGGATGACCGGACTCTAACTTGAATATAAAAGAGAGGAGGTCATCCAATGAGTTTTCAGGACAAGTCGATCCAGTGCTTCGATTGCGGTACGACGTTTACGTTCGGCGCCGCAGACCAGGAGTTCTTCCAGTCAAAGGGCTATACCAATGAGCCCAAGCGCTGCCCCTCGTGCCGGCAAGCGAGAAAATCAGAGCGTTACGGAAACAGCGGCCAGAGTTACGGAACGCGAAAACAGATGTACCCTGCCGTATGCGCCGAGTGCGGCAAAAACACTCAGGTCCCGTTTGAACCACGTGGAGACAAGCCGGTTTACTGCAGCGATTGCTATCGCAAAGTCAGACCGGGCAGGTAAACCGGATTAGACCCACGTCACGTCCGGGCCGGGCAACCTACCCGGACGTGATCCCGGCAAACAAGAGTTTTATTGGGCTGGCAATCCGTTAATATGGCAATATACTAACGAAAGGAGCATCAATGAAAATATATGTGGGCAATCTGTCTTACGACGTCACAGAGGAAGAGTTGCGCCGGGAGTTCCAGGCTTTCGGCAAGGTCGAATCTGTAAGCATCATAACCGATAAATATAGCGGACGCTCCAAGGGATTTGCCTTCGTGGAAATGCCCACAGTGTCCGAGGGGCAGGCAGCAATCACTGGCCTCAATGGGAAAACATTGAAGGAACGAACACTCAACGTAAACGCAGCACGCCCACGCTCCGATGACCGAGGCAGCTCCTATGGAGACAGAAGAGGCGGTGGCGGTGGCGGCGGCAGGTTTGGCGGGGGAGGTGGAGGTCGCAGAAGGTACTAATCCGCTCTCTTATCCAGGTTTCAATTCAAACTCAGAAGCTAAACTGGTCGCCGAAGGCTATTACCTTAAAGCTAGACAGCGACCAGTTTGTACTCCGTAGTCCCCATGTCCAACTTTTCCGCAGTCTCAATCTGAACCAGACTGCTTGTGTGATGCATCTTTCCCAGTATGTCGGGTGGCATAATCTTTGTAGAGCCGGGGATAACAGGCGATTTATCGATTAAATCGAGCGATGCCTTATCCATAGCGACAGGGTCGAAAGAAAATGCAATGCCCACATCCTGAACAATGGGATTCCCCGATGGCGCAGCGCAGTCGCAGTAAGATACGACATCCTGTATAAAGTTAACGAATGCGACTTTGCCCCTGTACGGCGAAAGCACAGCGCTCGCTGCATGAGCCATATATATCTGAAGCTTCTCTCTCGAACCGGGAGGCCAGACCCAGCAGCCCGAGGGGCAAATAAAAAAACAGGTGCCGCAATAGGTACACTCCACAGATGGCTTCTTGCGGGGTCTGCCATCGGCTATTTCCAGCATGTGCGTGGGACAGGCATCGACGCATTTTTTGCACTCATTACAGTCTTTCTCTGCAGCAAATATGGGGGCATTCACTGCATGTTGCGCCCTTTTAGTTTCTGTGGACACGCAGCCCATCCCCAGATTCTTTAAAGCGCCGCCGAAGCCGGTAAGCTCATGCCCTTTAACATGGGACAGCACAATCAAACATGATGATTTAAAAATCTCAGCAGGTACCTTGATTTCTTTGAGCTTGCACCCGCCGATAGGATTCTTTATCTGAATCGTCCTGAGGTCGTCCATATCGTCTGTTATCACTATCGGAGCATTCATGCTGGCTTCCACAAAACCGTTCTTCGCCGCGGTATTCAGGTACTTCTCCTTTGTTTCTCTTGAACCCGGGTAATTGGCAACGGTATCGAAAAGAAAAGGCTTCCCCCCTCGCTTTATAATTATGTCAACCACTGTCCGCGCGAAAACAGGTCTGATGTATCTGATGTTGCCCAGCTCACCCATGTGCAGCTTTACCGCTACAGGCTTCCCTTCGGGTATCATGGATTCAAAAGCAGACCTTTCAAACAGCCGCCTGATACCGGTCAGGGGATTTTTGTTCCCGGCATAGCTGAAGAAGAAAACCTGTGACATGACTTCCTCCTTCTCACACTACGCTACGTCACAGAGTAAGAGCGAGCGTATTCTAGCATATGCACATCCTTGAATTCAAAAAGCAAAAGGTTTAAACTAATCCCTGGAGCAGAAAGGAGCTAGATATGACAAGGGGAAACCCGAAGCCCCCGAGCGGCAAGAAACCCCCTGTAAAAGCAAAATCTTGTAAATCAACAACCTCTGATATAGAAGCAGACAGTCAAGTTAAGGAACAATGGCTTTCCCGGAATATTTTGAACAGAGTCGGCGACAAATTGGGCATACCCCAAACCCAAATTTCCGGAGTCCCCGATACAGTAAAAAAACTAGTTGAAGAACTGGGCAGCACCGAAAATATTATAGGTAAATACGGCGCTGATAAATCGGCACTGATTCAAATACTACTGGAAATTCAAAAGGAGAATCGCTGGCTCCCCGCCAGCGCCTTGCTCACAGTAAGCGAAAAGCTGGGCGTACCCCTGAGCCAGGTCTACCGGGTCGCCACCTTTTACAAAGCCTTCAGTCTCACTCCGCAGGGGCGCCATCTCGTTACAGTGTGCATGGGAACGGCATGTCATGTGCGCGGCTCACCCCGACTTCTGGATAGAGTTACCGATGCCCTGAAAATCAATCCCGGAGAATCGAGCCAGGACATGAAGTTCACCCTGGAAACCGTCAACTGTCTCGGCTGCTGCGCGCTGGGTCCTGTAATGGTAATAGACGGCGAATATCACAGTAACCCCTCAGCCAAAGATATAGAGGACCTTTTGGCAACCCGCGATTAGCAGTTGAAAGGAAGTAATAATGGCCAAGCTAAGGTCACCTGCAGATTTGGAAAAGAAAAGACAGCAGATACTATCGCAAAGGGACCCCAATAAGCCCTGCGTTACGATTTGCTCGGGTACCGGCTGTCATGCCCTCGGCTCGGATAAGGTCGCAGAAGCCTTCGCCAGCGAGATTGCAAAGAACGGACTCAAGGACAAGGTCGACGTGCGACGCACCGGCTGCCACGGGTTCTGCGAAAGAGGGCCCATCGTGGTAATCTTTCCCGAGGAGATATGCTACCTGGGCATAAAAGCTGCCGATGTGCACGATGTGGTATCTCAGACTCTGGCAAAAAAGCAACTGGTCGACCGCCTGCTGTACAAAGACGCCGGCGGCAATACTGTAGCTCACGAGGGCGACATACCGTTCTACAAGTTCCAGAAACGGATTGTGTTCGGCAGCAACAGGCTTATCGATCCCAAGAGCATCGACGACTACATCGCACTGGGAGGTTATGCCGCGCTCGCCAAGTCACTGTTTAAGATGAAACCGGAGCAGGTGCTTCAGGCTGTGAAAAAGGCAAACCTCCGCGGCAGAGGCGGCGGAGGCTTCCCCGCAGGTGTTAAATGGCAGACCACTCGCGATGCGCCGGGCGATATAAAGTACGTTATCGTCAACGCCGACGAAGGCGACCCCGGCGCTTTTATGGACAGGAGCCTGCTGGAGGGCAATCCTCACAGTGTTCTGGAAGGACTTATCATCGGAGCCTATGCCATAGGCGCTCACGAAGGCTTTATATATGTAAGACAGGAATATCCTCTTGCCGTGGAGAACGTGTCCGTAGCGCTGGAGCAGGCTCGCAAATACGGTCTGCTGGGAAAGAATATCCTCGGCTCCGGATTCGATTTCGATGTGAAGATACATCGGGGCGCCGGCGCTTTCGTATCCGGGGAATCCAGCGCTCTGATGACCGCAATCGAAGGCAAGGTGGGCGAACCGCGCCCCAAGTACATCCGCACCGCGGTAAGCGGCGTATGGGAGCGACCCAGCAACCTGAACAACGTGGAGACCTGGGCTAATGTCCCGCTGATAATCGGTAAAGGTGCTGACTGGTTCACCGGCATCGGCACCCCCGGAAGCAAAGGCACCAAGATATTCTCGCTGGTGGGCAAGGTTAACAACACCGGTCTGGTTGAAGTGCCTATGGGGATGACCCTCAGGGACATAATCTACAAAATCGGCGGCGGCATTCCTAAAGACAAGAAGTTCAAAGCGGTTCAAACCGGCGGACCCTCCGGCGGATGTCTGCCGGAGAGTTTGCTTAACCTGCCTGTGGATTTCGACGAGCTTACCAAAGCCGGCTCCATGATGGGTTCCGGCGGCATGATTGTAATGGATGAAGATACCTGCATGGTGGATGTAGCCAGATACTTCCTTAACTTCCTTGCCGACGAGTCATGCGGCAAGTGCGTTCCCTGCCGTTTGGGCATAGAGCAGATGGTCGAAGTGCTGAACAGAATCTGCCAGGGCAAAGGACAAAAGGGCGACATCGAGCTTCTGGAGGAGCTTTGCGAGGTAGCCCGGGACGCCTCCCTGTGCGCCCTGGGGCAGACAGCCCCCAACCCGGTGCTGAGCACCATCAGGTACTTCAGAGACGAGTATGAAGCGCATATCGATAGGAAGCGCTGCCCGGCAGGTGTGTGCAAATCTCTCGTCTCGTACTACATCGACCCTCAGAAATGCTCAGCCTGCGGCATCTGTCTCAGAAAGTGCCCTGTGGAAGCTATCAGCGGGGGCAAGAATCTGGTGCATATCATCGACCAGTCCAAATGCACCAAGTGCCGTACCTGCTTCGAGGTATGTCCGCCGCGCTTCTCCGCAGTGGTGCGAATCTCGGGAGAGCCGGTACCGGCAGCCGTACCTAAGGGCACTGAGGTAGCGCGCAAGAAAGGAACTCAGGAATGAATAAAGTTACATTAAATATTGACGGCAAAGAGGTAGAAGCTGAGGAAGGGAAGACCATACTGGAAGCAGCGCGTGTTGTCGGAATACATATCCCCACGCTCTGCTACAACGAGAAGCTCGCTCCCTATGGAGCTTGCAGGTTTTGCACCGTAGAGGTCACTAAGAATGGCAGAAGCAAGCTGGTGGTTTCCTGCGTTTACCAGGTGGAAGACGGTCTGGTGGTAAAGACCGCCACCCCTAAAGTTATCAAGACCCGTAAAATGATTCTGGAACTGATGCTGGGCTCAGCCCCAGCCCTGAAGGAGCTTGCCAAAGAATACGGCATCGAAAAGCCGCGGTTCAAATCCGAGGTTACGCAGTGCATACTTTGCGGTCAATGCGTTCGTTACTGCGCAGAGGTAAAAGGCGCCAATGCCCTGACCTTTGTCGGCAGAGGTGTAAACCGGCGCGTAGCATTTGTCAATGAGGTCGTCTCGAAAGGCGTCTGCATGGACTGCCGCCAGTGTTACGGCGTCTGTCCCACAGGCAAGATACCCAGAGAGACCGACGGCGCCTACTTCGGCGGAAACCTGGTCAGCGACGTGCTGGCGAAGTCAAAGCATAAATAAAGAGAGACAAGGAAACACACCTTATAGCGACCACTGAAAGAGGGGCAAGGCACTTCACACCCCGCGAAGATGCTGCAACCCGTTCAGGGTAATCCACTCGGGTAGCTCCCTTAACCCCAAAAGTGTATTGCCAGGCTCCGTTGCACAGGCGGTATACTAACCTCTGATGAACCAGCCGGTATATCGCCCGAAAACGTCTCCGATTTCCGCAATTTCAGCCTCCAGGGCGGCTTGCTTCGGCAAACTTACCACTTCACATGCGCAATCGCCAATTTTAAGCAGGCTTTCGTTTATGGCGATTGTCCTCATAGATTGGATAATATCCCTGATATTTTCCGACAAGCCGCGGTACGGCGCTTGAGAAATCCTGAAAAAATGTCATTATTATGCAAACTTTAGGCGATTTTTGTTATAACTTTGTAATGCAGCCTGGATATACTCTTTATAATATTTTCATTTGGAAAGGGGGTGAAGCTTAAACAGAACAGGTGGAAGACCACGGAGCTAAGCGAAAAAATAAACCGGGAGGTAAACGGGGAATGACTGAAACGCAAACCACCCGAGAAACAAATGCATTGACTATCATGCCCTTGCCGGTGAGAATCCCAGCTTCCTGGTACGACCTGCTGCCAAAGGTGTTGCCGCTTATAAAACAGACGACTGAGCGCACAGAGTGCTGCATGGCAGAAGAGACTATTAAAATATTTCTTAATAGGTGGAACAAGTCACTTATCAGACGCGAAGGAGCTTTCGTCTGGCTTCATCTCGGCGGCGTTGCCTGTTACGAAATTTTACCCGAATTTGTCAAGAGCATCAGAGAGAGAATCATACGCCGCGAGAAAGAAATAAAGCTGAAGTACGGCACAAAGGGAGTGATACAGCACTGGCGTTCCTGTGTCAACGAACTCAAAGAGCGAGATGACGCGGCAGTACTCAAAACTCGCAGCGATACCCTGCGACTGCTTCAACCGGAGACGTGGCATGACGGGCTGGGCAGAGCCTGGAGCTTTGCGTCTGAGAGAGCAAACGTAAACTTCGCCACAATCCGTCCCCATGTGCAGAAATGGATTTCACGATATGAAAACTCAGATATACTGGATAAGCCGTTTGCAGGGAGATTAACCGCAGAGGGAAGGCCGTTAAATTAAATTGCTGCTCTCTGATGAAAAGTGGGGAAGGGGGGACTCGAACCCCCATGGGTTGCCCCACATGATCCTAAGTCATGCTCGTCTGCCAGTTCCGACACTTCCCCGCGTTTACGGCAGCGACATAGCCTGTCGCTATCTTAATATAGCAGTTTAAGCAGTTTGTCTCAAGCTTTATTCGAATCGAAAAAGGGCTCGCTCCGCTTGGCGGAGCGAGCCCCCTGTTTACTCTGCCATTCCAGTCTGTCAACGTTGCTAACTGCTGGTGGCTGTTAAGTTCACAACCACATTCCCCCCCGTTGACCATGTAGCTGTTTGAGTTGCACTATAGTTACCGATTTTGAAGCTCACAATCTTACCGTCATAGGACTTCCCTTCCGCTTTGGGTATCACTATAGCGTAGGATGAAGCACCGTAATTCTCCGCTGGAGTTGTCGTAGTATAACCGTAACCCTCGATAATAACTGTAATTACAGTTCCATTAGGAACGGCAGCACCATTAAGCTGCACAGTGCCTCTGAACTTACATGGCGGACCGCTCACATTATCGGGCGGAGGAGGTGTTGCCAGAGGCGTGGCTGTCGGCGCAACAGTCGGTGCTGGTGTTGGTTCCGGTGTAGGTGTTGGTGCCACCGTAGGTGCCGGTGTTGGCTCGGGTGTGGGAGTAGGAGCCGCCTCGCCTCCACAACCCAGCGCACCGAATACCAGTGTCAGAACCAGAACCGGGATCGCCACAACCGCCAGCTTCTTCATTTTTAGCCTCCTTATTCTACGCTTTATTGTACCCAAGCTAAGTTTATTATACAAATCTTAGCTCTGCCTCCAGTTTGCAGGGATTATATCACAGAAAATCCACATGGGGAATAGACTTTTTACATGATTTTTCCACAAAAGCATTTTACATTCGCATTTTTCAATTTTCATTCTGCATTTTCCAATTCCCCCTATGGGAAATCATATTGACATCCTCTTCCTTTGATTGTATCTTGTGTCCCGAGATGACGGACACTGTAACCTGCCCCAAATGCGGCGGCGTCACACCTGTAGCCAAGTTCTGCAAACACTGCGGCGAACCTCTGCACGGGTGTCTCTATTGCGGCGCCAAAATTGCGAGCGACTCCCGGTTCTGCCCCGAGTGCGGCATGGAGACCGCATTCCCTGTAGCTAGAGGCGAAACCGGAGCCGCCCAACTGGCACATGCTAAATACGGGCACAGCATGATACCGCGAGGCATATTGTTCACCGACGAGGTATCTTTATTCGAGACCAGACCCGTGCTCTGGCTGACGCTCATGCCTCCCGTAGTCTTCATCATCGTCGGCATCGGCATCCTCATCAGCGTCTATCTGAAATTCGATTACAATGAGATACTCTACGCCTGCGGCGCCGTGGCGTTCGCGGGATTGATGTGGCTGCTCCTGGCATGGCTTAACTGGAGGAACATTGTTTACGCCGCCACCAGCCGCAGGGTACTGAGCCTGACCGGCACGGTAGGGAAAAACTATCTGGAGTGTCCGCTGCGCAGCGTACAGAACATCGCTCTGGACATCTCAATCTGGGGCAGGATGAACGGATTCGGCACGTTGCGCATCATCGGCGGCGGCGCGGAGATAGAGTGGGACAACGTGGATGACCCCAGGGAAATACACCGCATATTGAACGAAATCGTGGATAAGTACGGGCATCCGTCGCATTAGATGGGGGAAAGGTGAGGCGGGAAGCAACATGTTGCTTCCCGCCTCTTTGTTTGCCGTAGAGTTACCTGGTAAGCTCCCTGCTCTTCTGCCAGCAGCTCCACCAGTAAGCCAGGGCGACCTCCGGTCTGAGTCTGGCTTCCGCCTCGCATTCGTTGCAAACGAGGATAATACTATCCAGCGCCAGCTTTACGCCGAAATTCGCGCTGCCACACATCCCACAGGTTACTCGGTCCGAAGTCGTGATACCATAAGTGTCCAAACTCTTACCTCCTTTGGTATCTAGTCCCTCGCATCTGCCTCGACTCGTGTATCAATGGATTCGGCAGACATTGTGAACCGGGCGAGGATGTATAACAATCCTATTAAGGTACTAGCCAGTTTAGTACTTTACTCCTATTCACCAAACTGCGCCTGACGCCCCTCCGTTCGCTTTTCAGCTTCCCGAAGCTGGGGCGAAAGGCTGGAGCAATCTATCACAAACCAGAGGCGTTGTCAAGTTAAGTAAACTACCGATACGAGTATCAAAGCTATGATAGTGGCTTTCACCCCGTACTCCGTAGCTTTTGACATGCTTGCGATTTTCTACCACGATATGTATACTTAGGCACATTGTAGAATATTCAATCTGGCAGGGCGCAAAATGATGCGAAATAAGAAAGCAGACTACGGGCTCACCCTCATTATCCTGAGCATCTTGGTTGGTATCATCCTCTTATTGCTTCTCGGATTTGGGGAGGTTTTTGTACACAACCTCAGTCATTTTACAGTGCTCCGTGTTCTCTGTGGTGTACTCGGTCTCCTCGGCTTCGTATTTGTATTTGCGGGAGGTTATTTGCTGCACAACAGGTTATCGCCTGCGGACAGTGAACTCAAAGTCTCTTCGGGCTACGAATTCAAACTGATTGCGATTTTCTTGGGATTGCTAGGGTTCCTCTGGGGATACTTTTATGCCATTTATATGAGGCATGAAATGCAAACTATCAGCTACTGGCTTTCTTTATGTGTGTTGTTTACCGGCAGCTATTTTATAAATTTTAGATTGTTGGCAGAAAGGAAGCTCAACTGGTTAATTATTTTTGTAGGCTTGCTAATTCTTGCAAGCATTTCACTGGGCATTGTTATTTTCAATTTAAATAGCTACCAACACTATTATGAAATCCCTGATACTGCAGCTAAGTTCGGCATAGCAGGCTCTGTCTGCGCATTCATTGCGGGTCTTTTGACCACAAGAGGATTATCGCTGGCAGGAAGATGGAAGCACAGAATTTTCGGCGGCCTGATGACCGCGCTTGGCGGCTTTTTGGGTGTAGTAGTATACTTCTGGAGTTTCCACTTCTACCCGTGGGCGTGGAGTGGATATGACTATGCCATGTTTTCCACCTTTTACTGGGTATCTGCAATGCTGTTATTCAGCGGTGGTCTTCTGATTAGTGTGAAAAAGACTGGGGGAGTTAGAGGGGGTTGACAGAGAATACTTCTGTGAAGGAGGTAACCATGAGCACGCTGCGTATGATTCTGCCCGAACCCGGGTCGGAAGCTGTGGAAAACGCCTTTCTGGAAAGGCTTCGCGCCAAGATGCTCGCCGGCACCAGCAACCTCATGGTTGCCGTTGAGGCTGTCCGGGCCAAGTATGGCAAGGAACGCATGGAAGTGCTTCGCCGCGCCTTCGCTGAGGCTGCAGCGGAGTCTGGCAGAGAACGGGCTCAGAGTTCAAAGGACAATTCGCTGCGCGCCTTCTGCACTATGATTGAGAAAGCCTGCATCGGCAGCCATGAATGGGAGAAGGTCGAGGACTCGGACGACCGCCAGACTTATCGCTTCACCAGGTGCATGTGGGCAGAGGCATTCAAGGAGTGCGGAGCCAGCGACATCGGCTTCCAGCTCTTTTGTTCCACAGATGCAGCTATAGCGTCAGCATTCAATCCCGCAATTCGCTATTCCCGGACCAGGAACCTGATGAAAGGCGACGACTGCTGCAACCACGTCTTCTATCTGAAGAAGTAAAGGTAGGGTGGTGCGATTCATTTAAGACTCGACTAAAAGTACGATGTGGTACTGAAGAATATTTCCAAGTAATGAATTGTGCAGCTTCACAAGTGTATATGGCAGTAGATTTTATGCATAAGGAACAGGAGGTTAAAACAAGAAAGTGAATAGATATGAAGAAAAACTAAAAAAGTCACCTAGACCTAAATATCCATTCGATGAAGCGAAATATGATTGGCTTCCAATATTATTGGATACTTATCATATAGTTGATATTGGGATTTCTATTGAGCTTCCTGAAGAAGAAAAAAGAAGAGGGGCTAAAACTGCTTGCCATGAAGGCTGCAGCAACTGCTGCCTGAATCCAATTGTTCCCATTACTCCGTTAGAATTATCGGGTATATCTTGGTACGCTTCGGAAAAGCTAATGGGTGATTTAAGGACAACCTTAAAGAAACAGTTGCTAAACCATACGAAAACAAGTTCATGCCCATTTCTTGTAGATGCCTTATGTGCAATATATCCTTTGCGTCCTCTAGCGTGTAGACAATTTTTTGTCTTTAATAAACCCTGTGGATGGAAAGAAGATATCTCAAAGACTCGACCACATGATGCATGGACACATAGTCGCAGTATTGCTCGCCGCGCAGCAATTGCGATGCTACCTTTTTATAGTATCAAGAAAAGAGAGGAACAGATAAAAGCGTTTGAAAATGGTTATATTGCTGAAATAGCGAAACCAATGCATAGATTTCCATGGGAACAAATTTATAAAATAATGCTGGCATTTGATCACTGACCTCTGTTTTTAGAGTCAGTTCGGATGGGTTGCACCCTTCAGAGATGACTCCATCTTCACCAAATATTTTTAGAAAATTCTTATGAAATCATGCCAGCCTAGAATAATTGTCAATATAGAAGCTATTAAACCGAGTAGCATAACAATCCCTGAAAATATCCTAAATACGGGACTAAGGATAACAGCATCAACTCTGCTCGGATTAAGCAGACCAGTCCACTGTAGAACTAACATCGGTATAATAAGAAGGAAGCTTACTCCTTCTTGTAGCCAGGTAAATGGATTCTTTATTCTCGAGATAGAAAGACATACTCTATCGCTTAGAATCCCCGTATAGCGAATTAAGGCATCCTGACACATTGATATATCGTGAACATTAGCATCACGTGTGTGCATTTTAGGAATTGTATTCAAAATGATTTGGTAGTTTTTCAAATAGTAATTAGCAAAGGGAGGTCGATAATCGACTAATCCACAAAAAGCCGTCTGAGTCTGTATCTTATCAACTTTGGACATCAGCCAAACGTATAGATCCACATCGAAGCTCTTCTGATAGGATTCTGCAAACTGATTAAATTTGGATAGATATTCGTGGGCAAAATTATGCCGCCCAATAATATCTTTGTGCCCCGCTATTAGGCGCACCAATCCGATCCCCATAATAATAGCTAGTATTATTATAACCAGATATCGCACATCCACTGGGATATTCTACTGGGATTCGCATTCTATTTGCAATAGTCTAAATAGGTTGTTTCAAATAGAAATTTAAATCACCGCTATAAACACTTAACAAATGGGGAATTATTGAAGCAAAATAAAAAAGTACCCTGGACAGGACTCGAACCTGTAACCCGCTGATTAAGAGTCAGCTGCTCTGCCAAATTGAGCTACCAGGGCACGCTCGCCAACAGCACATCATTCTATCATCTACAATGTGAGGAGGCAAGTATTTGAAGCAGCTATCAGCTTTCAGCGCTCAGCGGTCAGTCAAAAGGATAAGCTGATAGCTGATGGCTGAAAGCTTGGAGGATTTTGGGGAGTTGGTAATTAGTTTTTGGTATTCGGTATTTTCCCGAATACTAGCTCAAGCCATCTAAGAAGGCTTTGACGTTTTTGCCCAGTACATCGTGATTGTAGCCACCCTCCAGCACTCCAAACCGCCTGCCCTTGCAGACTCTCTCCGAAAACTCTTTCACCAGCTTGCCGATAGCCCGGTAGTCCTCGGTCTTGAGCTGGCCTCCCCAGTCCTCTACATGGCGGTCGAATCCGGCAGAGACGCCGATGATGTCAGCTTTATGTCTCTCCAGGAACAGCGCTATGCTATCCACGAACTCCTGCCTGTCCCGCGCCTCGGGGTGGAAATAGACCACGTCCGCTACGCCGCCGAAGATGTTGTCCGTGCCGTCGCCGTAATGCAGGTCGAAGTCCAGTATCACCGCCCTCTTGATTCTACCCTCTTTCCTCAGCTTCGCTATGGTTACAGCCATGTTGTTGAAGAAGCAGAACCCCCAGCAGCTATCGGGGCTGGCATGGTGCCCCGGTGGCCTGATTAGACCGAAGGCAGGTTCGCCGCTCATCGCCAGTTCCGCTGCTTTGATAGCCCCGCCCGCTGCCAGCAGAGCGACCTCACAGGTCTGCGGCATCCTTTGAATGCTGGAGAGGTGCCATTCGGTGTGGACGAGCTTGATATCCGCTACGGAGGCAGGCTCGGGGTGCACCAGCTTGTAGAGCGGCGAGATTTCCTTCAGTATGCACTCCATGCGACCCGCTTTGGCAGCGGGGTCGCTGGCATAGACCTCTTCGTACCGGGGATGATAAATTACCTTCATGGTCTTGAAAATGGACTCCTCATATGTCATTCCCGTGCAAACGGGAATCCAGGCAACCCCCCACATCGGGAACAGGCGGCACCTGGACTCCTGCTTCCGCAGGAGTGACATGAAGGCTCCACCCCCTACCCACCCATGCGGGTGACGGAGCACCCGCGCTATATTTAATTTGACTTCTGTGTTATCTGGCTGAACATGTCCGCGTAGATCCGGTATGTCGGCGAATCGAACAGGACGAAGTTCACTTCCTTAAGATTTGTGTTTACGCCGACAAAATCGACCGCTGCCTGCAGCGCTACCTTTGCTGCCAGCTCCGCCGGGTAGCCGTACGCCCCCGTGCTTATAGCGGGGAACGAGACGCTGCGTAAACCCTTCTCAGCAGCCAGCTTCAGGCTCTCGATATGAGCGCTGGCTAAGGTCTCAGCCTCTTGCTTTGTGCCGCCGTGCCACACCGGCCCTACCGTGTGTATCACGTACTTCGCCTTGAGATTGCCGCCCGTGGTGATTATCGCCTTTCCTGCGGGCAGACGGCCTATCTCGTCCCGTATCCTGCGGCACTCCTCTAAAATAGCTGGCCCACCGGCGCGGTGTATCGCCCCATCCACCCCGCCACCGCCCATAAGCCCGGAGTTGGCGGCATTGACGATAGCATCCGTTGCCTGCCTGGTGATATCGCCCTGCACCAGCCGGATTACGGTGCGATTAACGGTTGCCTCCATGACTATTCCGGCTCGCCCTCTGCGCCTTCGGGATGCGGCGCCATTTCCTTTGTCCTCAGCCAGCGTTTTATCTCATCCAGCCCCGGCGGCGAGACATAGAATACCTCGATGTCGGGAGGGAACTGCACATGATGCCCCTCGCGCATCAACAGGACGCCGCATTCGCCTTCTTTCAGGGTTTCGTCTATCCTCTTCGCTATATGCTCGTTCCTCTTGTTTTGAGCCTGCGTATAGAACTCATAGACCTTACTGAACACCTTCTCGTTTTGCAACCCCATTGCCAGGCATCTCGTCCAGTCCATGGACTCCGTGAGCAGGTCAGTGTCCTCAAGCCCTTCAAGCTGTGCGCCTCTCTCTAACCTCGACCTGACCACTTCGTAGCTGGTGCTGTTCAATTCCTCGATTATTTTGCTGCCCTCGTCCCCGCCGGATGGCACCAGCTCGTGATACACCTTCTTAACGCTGCCCAGCTTAAGCTCCAGCCCGGTCAATTGCGATTCCACCTGATCCCAGTAGCGGAACACCATCTGCAGCAGCTCGCCCTCGAGCTGCCGAGGGGAGAAAACAAGGGGGATGAAGAACAGCTTCCGCGCCCCCTTAAAAGATTCCACCGACGGTCTTTCGATTTTACCCAGTTCCTGAGTCATTTCCCACACCTCGAACTTCTAGGGCGGACTTTGCCCGTTGGCGAAGGCCGGAGCAGGTGCTCCAGCCTACCCGCTAATCCTACCAGAAGTCGATGTTACTTACATTCTCGGTATCCCTTATCGCCTTGCCGATT
>VGNW01000037.1 GCA_016865955.1 Chloroflexota bacterium
CACGGTCTCTGTTGTCCCCTTGCCCTCAGACGATATGAAAGGACGCCTTATCGGCCGCGAGGGGCGCAACATCAGAGCACTGGAAAATGCCACAGGCGTCGACCTCATTGTAGACGATACACCCGAGGCAGTAACTATATCCTGCTTCGACCCTATCAGACGCGAAGTGGCAAGGATAGCCCTGGAGAACCTTATTCTCGACGGCCGTATTCATCCCGCTCGCATAGAAGAGGTTGTGGCGAAGGCAAAAGAACAGGTGGACGCTATCATCCAGACCGAGGGCGAACAGGCAGCGTATAAAGCCGCTGTCGTCGGTCTCCATCCCGAGCTAATCAAGCTGCTGGGTCGACTTAAGTTCCGTTTCAGCTACGGACAGAATGTGTTAGCTCACAGCATAGAGGTGGCGCACCTGGCAAGCATGATTGCCGCTGAACTGGGAGCGAACGTCAACATAAGTAAGACAGCAGGTTTGTTACACGACATAGGCAAAGCTGTAGACCAGGAGATAGAAGGCCCTCATGCAGCCATCGGAGCAGATTTAACGAAGCGGTTCGGCAAATTCCCCGATGTATCCCGGGCTATAGCCGAGCACCACGGCGAGGCAGAGACTACCAGCGTTTACGGCTTCATAGTCTCCGCCGCCGATGCTATTTCCAGCTCGAGGCCGGGAGCAAGACGGGAATCGCTGGAACAACATCTGAAGAGGCTCGAAGCTCTGGAAAGCCTTGCTTCCAGTTTCCCCGGCGTAGAGAAAACCTTCGCTATCCAGGCGGGCCGCGAGGTGCGCATACTGGTGAAACCCGGCGAAATCGACGACCTCGCGTCAGCAAGATTAGCGCGAGATATTGTGAAAAAAATAGAGGAAAATCTGGAATATCCGGGACAGATAAAAGTCACCGTTATCCGCGAGACAAGAGCGGTGGACTACGCCAAGTAAGGAGGCCATTTGCGAATATTAATGGTTGGCGATGTGGTGGGCAAACCCGGCAGAAAAGCGGTTTCTACAGTGCTTTCCGACTTGCGCCGGAAGCACGGGATTGACCTCATTGTCGCCAACGGTGAAAATGCAGCCGGCGGCATCGGACTCACTCCGGAGACTGCACAGGAACTCTTTAAATCCGGTGTGGACGTCATCACATCCGGCAACCATATCTGGCATCACAGGGAGATTATCAGCTACCTGGAAAATGAGCCTAACATTGTACGACCCCTGAACATGCCGCCGGGCGTGCCGGGCAAGGGTTACCTCATTACAGAAGAAGCTATGGTAGTTAATCTTCTGGGACGTGTTTTCGTAGGTCATTACGATTGCCCCTTCCGGGCAATGGACCACCTCCTGGAAGAGGTTAGTCCCAGACCGCCGGTTGTTCTCGTTGACTTCCACGGTGAGGCAACGGCAGAGAAGGCTGCCCTGGCCTGGTATCTGGATGGCCGTGTAAGTGCAGTTCTGGGCACCCACACTCATGTCGGGACCATCGATACGCGTATCCTGCCCCGCGGCACCGCCTTCGTCAGTGATGTCGGCATGGTCGGGGCGTCTGACTCCGTCATCGGCGACGATGTAGCTTCTGTGATCGATAGATTCCTGACCATGATGCCCCATCGCCTTTCTGTGGGCAAAGGTAACACAATCTTTAACTCGGTTCTGGTGGATGTTGACGAAAAAAACGGCAAAGCGAAGGGCATCAGCCGAATCGACCTGGAGCTGGCAGATAATGAGGGCTGACCTTCACCTTCACACAACAGCTTCGGACGGAAGGCTGACCCCTAAAGAGCTGGTTCGCCGGGCGGCAGAGCTGAAGCTAGACGTTATTGCAATTACGGACCACGATTCAGTCGAAGGAATACAGCCTGCTCTCGAAGAAGCGAAAAACCATCCCCAGCTTACGGTCATACCCGGAGTGGAAATAAATACCGATGTGCCGAAGGGAGAAGTACACATCCTGGGCTATTTCGTCAACTATCGCGATCCCGAGCTCAAACGGGCTTTAGAGGAATTACGCAACTCCCGCTACGAACGTGGTAGAAGGATGATAGACAAGCTCTGCGTCATGAACATCAAGGTCAACTGGAACAGAGTGGTCGAGCTGGCGGGCAACGGTTCCGTGGGGCGACCGCACATTGCTCAGGCGATGCAGGAGCAGGGATTTGTTTCATCTCTGAAAGAAGCCTTCGATATCTATATCGGGCGTAATTGCCCCGCATATGTTGAGCGCAAGAAATTGACACCTGTGGAAGCGGTTAAACTGGTGCTCGATGCAGAGGGACTCCCCGTCCTGGCGCACCCCGCAGATATCGAATCTCTGGAACTGTTCATTCAGAAATTGAAAAGGGCTGGAATAATAGGCATTGAAACATACTACAACGGTTACGATTCCAGCACAATAGCCCGTCTGGAAAAATTGGCTGAAAGGCATGACCTCATAGCTTCGGGCGGCAGCGATTTTCACGGGATAGACGACAGCATCGGTGCCAGCATGGGCAGCGTTGATATACCTCGAGACTCGGTGGAGAAGCTCATCCGCCTATCGAGACAAAAAGGACGGTGATACGATGATTTTAAGTTCTAAAGAGATTCAGCAAATTATACCTCACCGCTGGCCTTTTCTCCTGATAGATAAAATCATCGACTTGAAACCCGGCGAGGAAGCAACAGGTATTAAGAATATCTCCTCCGGCGAAATCTTCTTTCAGGGGCACTTTCCGGGATACCCCATTTTCCCCGGAGTATTAATCGTGGAAGCGCTGGCTCAGGTCGGCGCAGTAGCTATATTGAGCTTATCTGAAAATAAGGGCAAGATTGCCCTATTTGCAGGCATAGAGAGCTTCCGCTTCAGAAAACCGGTGCTTCCCGGGGATGTGCTCCGCCTCGAAGTCAAACTCACTAAAATACGCAGCCCGATAGGCAAAGGCTCAGCTAAAGCGATAGTAGATGATAAGACAGTTGCAGAAGGTGAGTTGACCTTCGCTCTTGCCAGCCCCACAGATACCCCGGGTGATAAGCAGGAATGAGATGTGCGCGGCATCCTGATATTGAAACCGACCTCAGATGCGGGAAATGCGAGCAGCCTATCTGTCCCAAATGTCTGGTTCAGACCCCGGTAGGTGCTCGCTGTCCTCAATGTGCTGCCCTTAAAAAGCTGCCTGTATTTGAGGTCTCCAGAATGTTTTACGTCAGAGCGGCAGCCGCCGGTTTATTTTCAGCAGCAGCACTGGGCTTCATCTGGCCTTATATTCCTTTAAGCGGGTTTCTCCTGTTCTTCATCGCATTAGCCGTCGGCTATGTCATCGGTGAGGCAATAAGCCTATCGGTGAATCGCAAGCGGGGCCCAGGTTTGCAGGCAATTGCCGGAGTCAGTGTCTTCTTATGTTATGTGATTAGAAGCCTGGTTGAGTCAATGTCGGGCAATTTCCTCAACACATTTCTAAATCCCTACGGTTTGATTGCGGCTGCGCTTGGCATAGTAATAGCGGTCGGCTTGTTGCGCAGAAATTGACATACCTCACTTTTTGTGCTACCATCCTCGCAGAGTTATATCTGAGGCTAAGCCTAATCCACGGAGATGACGGTGTTTTTAGTCAATAATAATTTTTGTTCTTATTGCCGAAAACCGTCGGGGTGTGGTTATTATGCGGGGTGTACTTCTTCGTACCATTGTAGCAATAATCATCGGCATCGCGGGGTGGAGGCTGGCCATCTTCATCGCAGGGAGGGCAGGCGAGGAAGCCAATGAGCTGACCTGGATATTGTCTCTCTCTATCGGTGGATATGTCATAGGCTATCTTCTCGCGCCTTATGTAACCGTGCGCCCCTGGCGATGGTTTAGAAAGCGTGCCCGTCGTATGCCGAGAAAGATTTCATTGCCCAGCCTTGTCGCCGGAGCTATCGGACTGGCGTTTGCCCTGGTCATTACGGCGCTGCTTACTCTTCCTCTGTCTATGCTTCCCGGACTGTGGGGCAAAGTCACACCTCTAGGCGTCGCTTTCTTTTTGAGCTGTATCTTTGTGCCTATCATGATACTTCAAGGTCCCTCGGTATTGCGATTCTTTTTCAGCTCATCGCCGACGATTCCCGCAGCCAGAAATAACCGAAACGACCTGCTCATCGTGGATACCAACGCCATAATAGACGGAAGGATAGCGGACATTACCCAGACCGGCTTCATCCACGGCACCCTGCTCATCCCCAGGTTTGTCCTCGATGAACTACGTCACATTGCGGACTCACCGGACCCATTGCGACGCAACCGCGGACGCAGAGGGCTGGAGATGTTAACACAACTCCAGAAAAGCCAGGACGTTCCGGTTCAGATTTCCGACATAGACTTCGATGACACCCATGAGGTCGATTCAAAACTGGTCAGGCTGGCAAAGACCCTGCACTGCCCCGTTGTGAGCAACGATTTTAACCTTAACCGGGTAGCCGAACTCCAGGGAGTAAAGGTATTGAACATCAACGAATTAGCCAATGCCGTCAAACCGGTTATCCTGCCTGGAGAAGAACTGACACTGCGTGTCGTCCAGGAAGGCAAAGAACCCGGACAGGGCATCGGTTTCCTTGATGACGGAACCATGGTGGTCATCGAAGGGGGACGCCGTTACCTCAACACCGACCTCAACATCTCCGTCACCAGAGTTTTGCAGACGGCGGCTGGTCGTATGATTTTTGCCCAGCCCAAAGAGTCTTCCGATGAAAAAAACAAACGGTAAAGTAGGCGCTATAATCGTAGCCGCCGGCAGCAGTCGCCGTATGGGCGCCATAGACAAAATCTTCGCCCGAATAAACGGTGAGCCTCTGCTGGCCAAGACGGTGTCTGCTTTCCATAACTGCCGTTCAGTCGATGAGATAGTAGTAGTGTTGTCTAAAAAGAACATGGAACTGGGTCGCAAGCTGATAAAGGAACGCAACTGGCCCAAAGTAGTCGCCATATGCCCCGGCGGACTGCGGCGACAGGACTCAGTTAAAGAAGGGCTGCGCCGACTTACGGATTGTGAGTGGGTAGTTGTCC
This sequence comes from Chloroflexota bacterium, assembly GCA_016865955.1. Lineage (GTDB taxonomy): Bacteria > Chloroflexota > Dehalococcoidia > SZUA-161 > SZUA-161 > VGNW01. The sequence continues at coordinate 5,010 of VGNW01000037.1, forward strand.
ATGATGGAGCAAGGCCTTGCATCGGCCCGGACATCATTGAAAGAGGGCTGGTAACAGCAAAGGATTATGGCTCAGCCATTGCCGGAGTGCCTGTCAAAGATACTATCAAGATCGTTTCCCGCCGCGGCATCGTCCAGCAGACACCTACCCGCGAATGCCTGTGGGCGGCTCAGACTCCTCAGGTCTTTCGCTATAAATTACTGGCGGAAGCTTACGACCAGACGGATGAAGAGGTCACGGACGATGCTACTCTGGTCGAGAAGCTCGGACACAAAGTAGAGGTCTATTTAGGTTCCTACCACAACATAAAAGTCACCACACCCGAAGACCTTGCGGTGGCCGAGGTCTTCCTGCAGAACAAGGAACCGAAAAAGTCTGCGACCGCGGAGGCCCTATGCGCGTCGGAATCGGATACGACGCCCATCGGTTAACCAAAGGTCGCGCGTTGGTGCTCGGCGGCGTAAAAATCCCCTTTGAAAAAGGTCTTCAGGGCTGGAGCGATGCCGATGTTTTGCTGCACGCCGTAATGGATGCGCTTCTGGGTGCTGCAGCCCTGGGAGATATCGGAGTTCACTTCCCGCCTAACGACCCCGCCTATAAGGGCATCTCAAGCCTCACTCTTCTCGGACGCGTTGATGCCATGCTCAAAGCACAGGGATGGCGTATAGGTAATATAGATGCTACAATAATTGCCGAACGCCCCCTCCTCAAGCCCTTTATCAGCCAGATGAAACAGAACATAGGTCGCACCTTGTCCATCGAGGAAAATCAGATAGGGATAAAGGCAACCACCAGCGAGGGCATGGGTTTCACGGGCAGAGGCGAGGGCATCGCTGCCTGTGCTGTAGCTTTGATTGAGGAGTAAAGTGACGAGCGCCTGCAGCATGTCACCAGAAAGGTCTCAAGTAAAAAATTCTTGTTAATCCTATAAGATATTACGCGTTAGATTATAATATCCTGAAACACTGACAGTCAACGACATCCATTGCTAAAGAGAGACCTCCGACTTATAATATTCCCAGAAGATACAATAATGAGAGGTGTAAAATGGCTGTTGTGATTAGTGTTATCAATCTCAAGGGAGGAGTTGGGAAGAGCACACTAGCTATGATACTTTCAGAACACCTCGTCTTCCGATTCAATAAAAGCGTTTTACTTATAGATATGGATGCTCAAGCAAATCTGAGCTACCTTATGGTGCCGCCCAGATGGATTTCCACGCAAGAAAAGGAACATAGAACGATGTATGATTTCTTTAAATCATCTTTATCTGGGAAACAAAGTTCACTAAGTGAGTTTATTGCTCGCCCACCTTTAATTGTATCAAACATTGCTCGCGACTTTGACACAGTCAGAGGACGCTCAAATCAAACGCTTGATATGGTTATATCCACCCCAAGAGTCGCTCAGCTAGATGAAGATCTCCTCAGCCTATGGGAAAATAAAGCCCCTATGCCAACCAACCTGCGTTATGCTCTCAAAGAGGGTTTGGATGCAATTAAATATGATTATGATATAATACTCGTAGATTGTCCTCCAGGCTTGTCCTTTTTCACCAGCACTGCTCTTATGTCCAGCGATTTCTTTGTTTCTCCTGTTATACCAGAACCATTATCGCTTGAGGGAGTTAGGCTAGTTTGCGATAGGGCCAGAGAATTGGGAAGGTATCCTGATTGCAAAGTTGAATTTGCTGGCACTATCTTGAATATAGTGAAGCACTATCGAAATACTCACAAGGATACATGCAACCAGATCTACGGTCAGAAAAGCGATGCACTTAAACCATTCTCTTACTGGCTACCAGATAATGAGCGACTTCGAGCACTTGGCGAATTTGAAATAGACACAGAGCACATCAAAGAAGGATGGGGAGCAGGTGTTGATACAAAGTTCCATTCAGTGTATTCTAAATACTCAGTTAGTTACCTACTATCCAACCCCAAAGAAGGCTTGCTGAGCAAAGCACAGGAACTTGAAGGTGTAAAATATAGACTACATGAAAGAATAGAGAGGCTAGTCCAGGAATTCGGCGAGCGAATAAATATATTCTAGTATATTAAGGAGGCTCACCATGAAAAAACATCTAACAAAAGATAAAACTGAATCTATTTTGGGACTTCTTCTTAATAAACTCCTAACAGATCCGACGGGATTTCGCTCCTATCTACCCGAAGTAGCTCAAGAACTTGAGCAACTTCCGTATCCACGAAAGGATAACACTTTTCACTCTACTTTAACAGGATTGGAGCGAGAACGCCTACACAAGGCCTTACTTCAACTGCTACGCAAAGAGGACCACTCACAGGAAGAGGTAGTACAAATTCTGGAATATTGTGCAACACTTATCCAAGATGGTAGCTTGCCAAGTGAGCTAGATCGTCAGACTTCGCTAGGCATACTGCATAAGGTTATGGGTACTTCTTTAAGCAAGATTAAAAAAAACACAAAGATAACGCTAGGTAGTGGAGAGGAGGTAAAAGAGGTCGCTTTTCTGTACGGAGTTCACCTTCATCTTACCTGGAATGATCGCATAGTTGCAATTTCTATATCTCCCACCAAGGTAAAAGAGCGTTCCAGAGCTCTGAAATTTGTAGGAATAGCAAAAGATAGCGCCTCTGACGTAGCTGAATATCATGATGCATATTTCACTAAGGCGGTTTCAAATGCCGTCGTCTAAGCAAACAATAATAGATACCTCCGCCTTTTACGCGCTCATCTCATCGACAGACTCCTTTCATTATCAAGCGAGGAGTAGCTACGAACGCCTCTTGGACTGGGAACAGAAGTTATGGACTACATCCTATGTTTTGGTGGAAACATCAGCTCTGATACATCATCGCCTTGGATTTGAACTTTTGAATACTTTCATGGAATCTCTTTTATCAGGCGTTGTTAATGTGCTTTGGGTGGATAGTTTGATACATCATGAGGCTTGGCGTCAAATGGTGAAAAGGCAAGGAAGCAGGCTTAGTTTGGTAGACTGGGTAACTGTAGTCTCTGCTGAACGTCTAAAAGCTTCGCTATTTACTTTTGACCAAGATTTCCGCCAAGAGGGAATCACTGTCTTCCCTCCCTGAAACCGATTTTATGAATGATATCTAGGATTCGTGTTGTATTGAATATAACAAATGAAGCTCGTTAGCTGCAGGATGAAAATCTATAACACGCTCTCGGGACGAAAAGAGGAATTCACTCCACGCGGCGATGCGGTCAAGATGTATGTCTGCGGCGTCACCCCTTATGCACCCTCTCACCTCGGACACGCCATGAGCTACATCGTATTCGATACGATAAGACGCTATCTCGAATTTCGCGGCTACAAGGTGAAATATGTGCAGAATTTCACCGATATCGACGATAAGATAATAGCCCGCGCCAACGAGACAGGCATCTCCGCCAGAGACCTGTCGCAAAGATTTATCGATATGTACTTCGCCGACATGGATGCACTGAATATCAAGCGCGCCGATATCTATCCCAGGGCTACGGATGAAATCCCCAAGATAATCGAAATAATAGAAGGTCTCATCAGAAGAGGACACGCTTACCAGGCTGGTGGCGATGTCTACTTCCGGGTGAACAGCGAGCCAGACTACGGCAAGCTCAGCCATCGAACGCTGGACGGCATGATGGCCGGCGCCCGTATCGAAGTAGGCGAATCTAAAGAGCATCCGCTGGACTTCGCCCTCTGGAAAGCGAGCAAACCGGGGGAGCCGCATTGGCACAGCCCCTGGGGACAGGGGAGACCGGGCTGGCACATCGAATGCAGCGCCATGTCGCTCAAATACCTCGGGGAAACACTGGATATTCACGGGGGAGGGCAGGACCTCATATTCCCCCACCATGAGAATGAGATAGCGCAATCCGAGGGCTTTACCGGCGTTAGACCCTTCGTGCGCTACTGGCTGCACAACGGGCTGATGCAACTGGGCGAGCAGAAGATGAGCAAGTCCACAGGCAAGCTGATAGGAATAAGAGAAACCCTGTCAAAATACAGCACCGACTCTATCAGGCTGTGGGTGCTCAGTTCGCATTACCGCAGCCCTATCACCTACTCTGACGAGAACCTTGAGGCAACTGACAAAGGTGTAGAGAGAGCGATTCGCGCTGCCAATATCGAAGTGGAAGAATCCGAAGCAGCCAGCGTAGATGCTCAGCCCTTCCGGGAGCGCTTCATCGAAGCTATGGACGACGACTTCAACACTCCACAAGCGGTGGCTGCTCTGTTTGACCTCGCCCGTGAGATAAATCGTGGCCGTGACGAAGGTCTGAACATAATTGAAGCTCAAAGGGCACTGCGGGAGCTTGGCAGAGTGCTGGGTTTGACGCTGCGCCCTGCGCCGGCTCGTTATGAGATAGAGATGGATACCCTAATAGGTGTAGCAGCTAAAAATAATGTTGAAATAAAAGACGCCAAAGAGGCTGAGAATATCATCAGGCTGCTGTCAGATAAACGACTGGAGTTGCGCAGAGCGAGGAAGTACGGAGATGCCGACAATATTCGCAACGACCTCAAAGAGCTTGGCATCACGCTTGAGGACACTCCGCAGGGAACGGTTTGGAGATACAAGAAACCTTGACTTTGAATTTTTTTACATTTATACTTATGTACTTAGTTAACTTTAACAATTTAGAAAAAGGTCGAATTGGCCCGAGTGGCGCAATGGCAGCGCAGCCGATTTGTAATCGGCCGGGTAGCGGTTCGAATCCGCTCTCGGGCTCCGGTGCAGAGACCGGAGGGGTGGGTGAGAGGCTAATACCAACAGACTGTAAATCTGTCGCCTGAAATGGCTACGCAGGTTCGAATCCTGCCCCCTCCACCATGCAACGCGCCCACATAGCTCAGCGGTAGAGCACCTTCTTGGTAAGAAGGGGGTCACCAGTTCAAATCTGGTTGTGGGCTGAACTCAAATAGGATTCGGGAGGAAGATAAAGTGGCAAAGAAAGTTTTCCAGAGGACAAAACCGCATCTCAACGTGGGCACCATCGGACACGTGGACCACGGCAAGACAACGCTGACAGCGGCGATTACGAAAGTTTTATCTACCAAGGGCTTCGCTCAGTTTCGGGCTTTCGATTCCATCGATAATGCCCCTGAGGAAAAAGCCAGGGGAATGACGATAGCTATCGCTCATATAGAGTACGAGACTGAAAAGCGCCACTACGCACACGTTGACTGCCCGGGTCACGCAGACTACATCAAGAACATGATTACCGGCGCCGCTCAGATGGACGGCGCGATACTGGTGGTGGCTGCCGATGACGGCGTGATGCCTCAAACCAGAGAGCACTTACTGCTGGCACGCCAGGTGGAGGTTCCCTCTGTATTGATCGCCTTGAACAAGGTCGATGCAGTGGACGACCCCGAGCTGCTTGAGGTCACCGAACTGGAATTGAGAGAGGAGTTGCTCCCGAAATACGGCTTCCCTGGCGATAAGACCCCCATTGTACGAGTCAGCGCTCTCAAGGCTCTGGACTGTGGCTGCGGCAAGAGAGATTGCCAGTGGTGCGGCAAAATCTGGCAGCTCATGGATGCAGTGGACAGCTACATCCCGCTGCCCGTACGCCCTGCAGACAAGCCATTCCTCATGTCCGTAGAGGACGTTTTCGCCATCAAAGGACGGGGCACTGTGGCTACAGGCAGGATAGAGCGAGGCGTTATAAAAGTCGGGCAAGAAGTTGAGATAGTAGGGATGAAGGAAACCAGAAAAACTGTGATCACCGGCGTGGAGATGTTCCATAAGACACTGGAGGAAGGACAACCGGGCGATGCCGTGGGCTGCCTTTTGCGAGGGGTTGAACGTGATGATATAGAGCGAGGGCAGGTGCTTGCTCTGCCCGGCTCGATAAAGCCTCATACCACGTTCGAAGGTCAGGTATATGTGCTGACCAAGGAAGAAGGCGGCCGCCACACACCGTTCTTTAACGGATACAGGCCTCAGTTCTATATCAGAACCATGGACATCACCGGAACCGCTGAGCTGCCACAGGGAGTTGAAATGGCGATGCCCGGCGACAACGTCAACATGAAAGTGAAGCTGATTGTTCCCATGGCTCTGGAGCAGGGAGTTAGATTCGCCATCAGGGAGGGTGGCAGGACAGTCGGGTCGGGTCTGATAACAAAAATCTTAGAGTAAAAATGGCAAAGAAATCCGAAGCGCGCAATGTAATATATCTCGCTTGCACTGAGTGTAAGGAGAGAACCTATACAACAGACAAGAACAAGAAGAACGACCCGGGCAGGCTGGAGTTGAAGAAGTACTGTCCCCGTTGTCGTGTTCATACTTTGCACAAAGAGACAAAATAGACTGGGCCCGGAAAGTGGAGTGATGCGTCAGACCTCAGTGAAAACTCCCGGTAAACAAAGGTTCAAATTCTTCGGCGAGGTTATCACCGAGCTAAAAAAGGTAACCTGGCTGTCAAGGCGAGAGGCTACCTATTTGACCACTCTGGTTATCGTCTTCACTGTGGTTGTTGCTATAATCCTCGGGGTTATCGATTATGGCTTTTCCAGACTAATGGAGGTTATATTAATTAAATAGTGCCTCTGTAGAGCCTGGTAGATGAGCAATAGAGCCGTGACAACTATCTTCGCCTCGACTGGATTCTCTCTAGATTTTTGATAATGGGAAACACGCGCATGGGACAGAATGAAAAGAACTGGTTTGTAATTCACACTTACTCCGGGTATGAGAACCGGGTTAAGAATAACCTGGAACAACGAATCCGTTCTATGGATGTAGGCGATAAGATTTTTCAGGTAGTTGTGCCGACAGAAGACGAGATAGAAATCAGGGACGGGCAAAGGCGCAAAGTCGCTAAGAAGATATTCCCGGGCTATATCCTGGTTGAGATGGTAATGGATGAGAAAACCTGGCATGTAGTTCGCAATACGCCGGGGGTCACAGGAATAGTAAGCGCGCAGGACGACAAAGGGAAAATCGAGCCGGTTCCGCTCGATGAAGTAGAGGTGAAAACAATCCTCAAACAGATGGAAGCCGAGACGCCGCGGGTCAAGGTTGGTTTTGCCAGAGGACAGAGCGTCCGTATCATCGATGGGCCTTTCATCGATTTTATCGGCGTGGTAGATGATATCAACGCAGAAAAAGGGAAAGTTAAGGTCATGGTTTCATTCTTTGGTCGCGAGACTCCCGTTGAACTCGACTTCCTGCAGATAGAAAGGCTCTAATCCCTATTCAAAGGCAAAGAAGGTTTAAAAATGGCAAAGAAAGTTAAAGCAATAATCAAGTTACAAATCGAGGCAGGTAAAGCAAACCCCGCTCCACCGGTTGGACCGGCTCTGGGACAGCACGGCGTAAACATTATGGCTTTCTGCAAGCAATACAACGACCAGACTGCATCTCAGGCAGGCTCGGTAATCCCGGTCGAGATCACCGTTTTTGAAGACCGTTCATTTACCTTCGTTACCAAGACCCCACCGGCAGCCGATTTGCTGAAGAAGGCGCTGGGAGCAGAAAAAGGAAGCAACAACCCCCTACGAACGAAGGTGGGCGCTCTCCCTCGAGAGAAAATACGAGAAATCGCTAAATTAAAGATGAAAGACCTTAATGCCAACGACCTCGATGCAGCGACAAAAATGGTGGAAGGCACAGCGCGCAGCATGGGCATTGAGGTTACAAACTAGGAGTAACATGGCAAAACACGGTAAGAAATATCAGGAAGCACTGAAGCTTGTTGAAGCGAACAAGACATACGGTCCCGAAGAAGCTATCAGCCTGACAAAGAAGATGTCTTACACCAAATTCGATGAGACCGTAGAGTTGCATCTGCGTATGGGCGTCGACCCCCGTCATGCCGACCAGCAGGTACGCGGCGTTGCCCTGCTGCCGAACGGGCTGGGCAAAGCGGTCCGGGTGCTGGTATTCGCTCAGGGCGAGGCGCAAAAAATCGCTCAGGATGCCGGAGCCGACTTCGTCGGCAGCGACGACGTAACCAAGAAGATTGAGGAGGGATGGCTCGATTTTGACATTGCAGTAGCCACCCCCGACATGATGCCCAAAATAGGCAGGCTGGGTAAGATCCTGGGACGAAAAGGACTGATGCCCAATCCGAAAGCGGGAACAATCTCGCAACCGGCCGATTTGCCCAGGGTCATCGCCGATGCCCGCAAAGGTCGCGTTGAATTCAAACTGGACAAGACCTCCATTATCCACACACCGGTAGGCAAGGTCAGCTTCGATGATAAGAAACTGCTGGAAAATCTGGCTGCGATTATAGAGGCAGTGCTCAAGGCAAAGCCCAGCGGAGCCAAAGGTCAGTATATTAAGAGCGCAACCCTGGCAACGTCAATGGGGCCAGGCGTCAAGCTCGACCTTACACCAACCCTCTCTCTGTCCACCTCTTAGAGGTTGGCTTTATCCCGAATTCTCAATACTTACGGCTAAATACGACTGCGCGAAAGGAGAGCCAAATGGTAGGGATTGCTTCCTACGGGGCTTATATACCCATCTATCGGCTGAGCCGCGATATGCCCTGGCTAACCTGGGGCGGACTGCCTGTAGGTGGGGAAAGGTCCGTAGCCAACTTCGACGAAGACAGTATCACCATGGCAGTCGAAGCCGGCAACAACTGCTTGCAGGGCTTCAATCGTGAGGAGATCGACGGCCTGTTCCTGGCTTCCACTACAACCCCCTATAAGGAAAAACAATGCGCCGGTCTGGTCGCCGAAGCGCTCGACCTCAAACGTAACATCAGAACCGCAGATTTCACCAATTCCGTAAGGTCGGCAACCATAGCTCTCAGGGCAGCTATGGATGCCATCGCCGCAGGGTCGGCAAAAAAAGTGCTGGTAGTTGCCGCAGATTGCCGCATGGGGATGCCCTCAACCGAGTACGAGCAGGCGTTCGGCGATGGAGCGGCTGCCATTCTTCTGAGCAAAACGGGGCTGATAGCAACCATAGACGGATGCCATACGCACTATGACGATATCATGGACTTATGGCGTCTGGACAATGATACCTATGTCAGATTCTGGGAAGACCGTTTCATCGTAGAAAACGGCTATCTGGATAACACCACCGAGGCTGTCAAAGCGATTCTGAAAGAGCA
>VGNW01000038.1 GCA_016865955.1 Chloroflexota bacterium
AAAGGTAAGGAAGAGATTCATCACATGTTCGGCTTGGCAAGTTATGCCCAGTACGCGGTGGTACATGAACGCTCCTGCGTCAAGGTTAGAGAGGATGCCCCGCTTGATGTGGTGTGTCTTCTCGGCTGTGGCACGAGCACCGGCATCGGTGCGGCTATTAATTCGACAGGGATAAAGCCCGGAGAGAGCATTGCCGTTTTCGGCTGCGGTGGTGTGGGGTTGAGCGCTGTTATGGGCGCAAGGCTAGCCGGGGCAGGCAAAATTATCGCCGTTGATACTCTGGAGCGCAAACTGACAATGGCCAAAAAGCTTGGAGCCGATCATTTAATCGATGCTTCGAAGGACGACCCTATGGTTAAAATTATGGAGCTGACAGGAGGTGGGGCGGACTACGCTCTGGAATGTATCGGGAATGTGAATGTCATGGCTCAAGCATTTGCATCAATGCGCTTTGGGGGCAAGCTCATCGTTGTGGGCATGGCTCCGCTCGGCACTTTTCTTAATATTGCCACATATGAATTCCTTCTGGGTAAGACCATCTCGGGAACTGTGCAGGGCGATATAAATCCACAGATTGACATACCGCGATACATAGACCTTTTCATGGGCGGCAAATTGCCTATAGACAAGCTTATCACCAACACTTACAGCCTTGACCGGATCAATGAAGCCTTTGAGGCACTGGAAAAGGGCAAGGTCATACGCAGTGTAATAAAGTTCTAAGTTGGACATTTGCTATACAGCAAATATCTGGAAAGAGGTAGCTATGGCTGATGCAACTTTCGATGCTGTGATTGTGGGCGGCGGCACCAAAGGTCTGCAGCTCGCGCTCTACCTCATGAAGTATGGCGGAATGAGCGTTGGCATATTCGAGAGGAGGCATGAAATCGGGGGCTGTCTGTGCACCGAAGAGATTGCAGCTCCCGGATTCCGCGGCAACGACCACGCCAACATAATACTGCCGTTTTATTACGCACCGGTTTGGCGTGATTTCCCGGAGTTCTGGGACTACGGCGCTCAATGGGACCAGCATCTCTGCAGTGACGGCTTCGTTTTCAGAGATAGTGAAACTGCCATCGCTATCTACAGCGACAAACATGACCCGACGCAGGAACGCACAGCAAGAGAAATTGCACGCTTCTCTCAAAAGGACGCTGACACCTGGCTCAAGATATGGAAAATCGCGCTTAGCGATGAATACCTGCGGGTGATGACAGACGGGATATTCAATCCGCCTGAGTGGATGACCGCTCCCGAGTTTGTGGAAAGACAAGTCGCTGTCGCCCCGCTGGTAATGGAAGCGGACCTGCTACCCGACGGAATGTTGATGGCGGGGAGCATGATGCGTACCGTGAAGGAGTGGTTCGACAGCCCCGAACTTCAGTCCTGCATTCTGAGATTCGGCGTTTCCTCAGTCATTGATGTCAACGATCCAGGACAGGGTGTGATGACCATGGGCATGGCTACGCAATTGCCCACGATAGGATTCGCTCGGGGTGGTACCCATCAGATAGCCCATGCTGCCCATCAGCTCCTCGTGCAGATGGGTTGTAAGTTCTTCACCCATGCTGAAGTGGAGAAGGCTGTTATAGAGAATGGAACCGCTACCGGAATCAGGCTGAAAGATGGAAGCGAAATAAGGGCGAGAAAACTGGTTGCCGTATGCGGTCTATCGCCTGCTCAACTATGCTTTAATATAATCGGTAGAGAACACATCCCGCCGAAGCTGGCAAGGAGAGTGGAACTACTTCAGACATCCTTCGGCTGTCTCATGTGGTACTCCTTCGCCGTCCACGAAGCGCCCAAGTACAAAGCTGAGGCGTTTAATCCTGATATTCATGAGTGCCAGTGGCTCGGATTGCAGCCCGACCCTGACCCTATGCACATAGCGAGGGAGTGCCTGAATGAGAGACTGCTCCAGTGGCCCCCTCTGGAAGACTATGCACCCACCGTGGGCTGCCATAGCCTGGTCGACCCGTCATATGCCCCTCCCGGGAAGCATGTTCTCCAGAACGAACAGCTTGCACCGCCTGCTGCTCACCATACCGAAAGAGAATGGCTGGAGATAAAAAAGCGCTATGCGGAAAACTTAATGAAAATCTGGCAGCAATACGCTCCTAATATGACATGGGACAATGTCATTGGCGTCGATACCAACAGCCCCTATGATAATCTGCGCATGAAGAACCTGGCTCCGAACGGCACTATGGCAGGAATCGACCGCGTGCCCTTCCAGGTCAATGAGTACAGGCCTACACCCGAGCTGGCTAACTACAGGACCCCCATACCTAACCTCTACGCCACAGGCGGTTGCTGGCACGTAGGCTCAAATGCGGGGTCTGCTGAATCGTATAACTGCTACAAAATAATCGCCACCGACATGGGGCTGGGCAAGCCCTGGGAGGAGCAGGGTAAAGAGGAGCCCGATTCCCTGGTTGAGCAGCAGCGGAAGACAAGAAAAAAGGTACAAGCTACGGCAAAGCCTAATCACACTTACAGAAAGAGATAAGACCTATTCCGAAACGAGGTGATGGTTTATGCCTATAAATAAAATTGTGAACAGCTTCGACAAAGCGGTTGCCGATATAAAAGACGGCGCCACGATAATGGTCGGTGGCTTCGGCACTGTTGTGAGCATGCCCAGCCTGCTACTGGTGGCGCTGGCTAAGAAGGGTGTCAAGAATCTCACTACGGTATCAAACAGCACCGGATTCGGACCGGATGTCTGGGCTTTGCAGGGCGCTAAGTTTCCTGAGGACATGGATATTCTGGTCAGGAACGGTCTGATCAAGAAGGCAATCGTCTCTGCTCCTGTGAGTGCTCTATATGTAAACAATTTTGAAAAGCTGCTGAGAGAAGGCAAGGTGGAGATAGAGATGGTTCCGCAAGGCACATTGGCAGAGCGTATCAGAGCAGCCAAGGCAGGATTGGGAGGAATATATGTGCCGACTGGAATAGGCACCGTCATAGAGAAAGGGAAGGAAAAGAGAATTATAAACGGTCGCGAATACATACTGGAGCTTCCCATTAAGGCGGATTTCGCCCTGATACATGCCTATAAGGGAGACCGATGGGGCAATCTGGTCTATAGAGGGACATCGCGGACATTTAATCCAACTATGGCGGGGGCAGCTAAAGTTACCATCGCTGAGGTTGATGAGATTGTTGAACTCGGCGAGCTTGACCCTGAGGCAATTGTAACGCCAGGGGTTTATGTGGATAGGGTAGTAGCCCGTCCTAAGGAAGCTGCTCCCAGGGGCCCTATAGTCGATAAACAGGCTAAGGAATCCCGTAAAAGATACGAGGATGAGATTAGGAGAGTCTATAAGAAGAGGGGGGCCAAGTGACTACGAAAGCTGACCTCATAAAAAAGGAAAAACTCGATAGGCAGATCATGGCTCTCCGCGTCGCCAAGGAGTTCCAGGACGGCAACACTGTCAATCTGGGAATCGGCATTCCCACTCTGGCGGCTAATTTTATTCCCGCCGGTAGGGAAGTGGTATTTCACAGTGAGAATGGAGTTATGGGATACGGCGAGATAACCCTGCCGGGAGAGGGAGACCTCGACCTGGTGAATGCCAGCGGGCAGACCGTGAAACCTGCGCCGGGGATGTGCTTCTTTACTCACGATGAGTCTTTTGCCATTGTTAGAGGGGGGTTTCTGGACATCAGCGTGATGGGAGCCTATCAGGTCTCCGAGAAAGGCGACCTTGCTAATTATATGATACCCGAGAGGCAGGTCGGCACGATCGGCGGTGCTATGGACTTAGCCTTCGGGGCTAAGAAACTCATCATAGCAATGAATCATATTACGAAAGACGGCAATTATCGGATAGTGAAGAAGTGTAATTATGAAATCACTGCGCCGCAGTGCGTGGACCTCATCGTAACCGATATCGCAGTTATCGAGGTAACAAAGAAGGGGCTTGTTCTGAAGGAAGTGGCACCGGGGTGGACTCCCGAAGAGGTGCAGCTTCTTACGGAGCCTAAGCTAATAGTAGCGCCGGATTGTCATGATATCGAGTTAATGTAAATCCGCAGAGAAGCAAGAAGGAGGCAGAAATGTCGGGGCAATACGATGTAATCATCATAGGCAGCGGGCCTAATGGGCTTGCAATAGGGGCTTATCTGAGCAAAGCGGGGCAGAAAGTCCTGTTGCTGGAGAAGAGATACGAAGCAGGAGGAGGGCTTGCCACCGAGCAGATAACGCTGCCTGACTTCTTCCATAATACCCACGCCATATTCCACATGATGGTAGACTATGCGCCTATCTATCCTGACTTCAAACTGGAAGAGCAGTATGGAGTGAGGCATATCCTCCCCGAACTGCAGTGGGCGATGCCGCTGCCCGATGGTAAATGCATCTGTGTATACACGGATGTAGAGAAGACCTGCGCTTCTATCGCCAAGTTCTCGCAGAAAGACGCCAAAGCCTATCGGGAGATGTACCGTGAGTGCGACGAACTGATGAGAGAGATCGTCGGTCCGCAAACCTACGTGAAGCCCGAACCTGCACCTCTTGCTGCAGCCAGAATGGACCAGTCGCCACTGGGCAAGAAACTAACCGATTTTGCCGAAAAGACGCCTGATGATGTGATAAAGGAACGGTTTGAGAACGACCATGTAAGGACGCTCATGCTTTATACGGTATGTCACTGGGGGCTCGACTACAGCCAATCGGGACTCGGTTATTTGATACCGCTGTACTTCAATAGAATGTCCGCTTACCGCCTGACGGCGGGCGGCTCCCACAGAGTTTCCAATGCCCTGTTAAAGGTGATCTTCGAGAATAAAGGGCAGATAAGGCAGAACGCTCAGATAAAGAGGATCATTGTAGAGAATGGCACGGCGAAGGGAGTGGAACTGGAAGACGGGACCAAATTCATGGCTAACAAAGCGGTCGTCAGCACCATAGACATACACCAGACCTTCTTGAAGTACGTCGGTGAAGACAAGCTGGAGAAAGACTTCGTGGACATGGTGAAAATCTGGCAGTGGGAGAAGTGGAGCCTGTGCGACCTGCACCTGGCTCTGGAGGAGCCGCCCAGATTCAAAGCCGCCGAGCATAACCCGGACATCAACAAGGCTTTTATGTATGTTCTGGGATTCAACAGCTCGAACGAGCTGAGACATGAATGGGACATGATGGAGAAAGGCGAACTTCCCAAAACTGCCGGCTACATCGCCAGCTTCCCCAGCGTACACGACTCCTATCAGGCGCCGCCGGGGAGAGCCTCGGGGCTGCTCTCTCAGATGGCTCCCTATGAACTAAAGGACGGCGGGCATGATAAGTGGCTGAAATACAAGTTCAGGGAGCAGATAGCAGAGTACCAGTTGGCTACGCTGCATAAATATGCACCGAATATGACGAAAGAAAAGGTGTTGTGGTGGAACATCACCACGCCTGCGGATATTCAGAACAAATTTGCCAACATGGTCAAAGGCTCCTACAAACAGGGGATGTATCACCCGCTGCAGATGGGATACCTGAGGCCGAACCAGGAATGCTCCCACAATGTTACGCCGGTGAAGAACCTGTTTGTAGGTGGAGCGAATGTCTGGCCCGGTGGCTGCGTAATCTGGGGTTCGGGCTACAATTGTGCCAACACCGTAGCCGAGGTATGCGGGATAAAGAAATGGTGGCACGAGCCTAAGTATGTAACCGAGGCACGCAACAAGGGTTATATACCCTGAGATACTTTCGTGAAGGCTTAAGACACCTGAGGAGGTGAATGAGAATGTTGTTCAGGTCAACAGGGCTAGGGAAGACCCAACTCAGCGGCCACGTCGTGGAGATGAAGCGCCAGGGAGACTATCTGATAATGCACGTGGATGTAGTGGAGCCGGTTAAATGGAGGATTCGGGCGGCGATGAGCTTCCGTGATATGGCAAAGGTCATGGCATGCTGTGCCAAGCGTTCCATAGTGCAGTTCATACTGTCTCCGACTCAGTGGCGCAGGAAACAACCGGGCCATCCCGGCGACTTCTAAAACTATTTGGCTTTTGAGTTACTGAGTTTCTGAATCTACCGAGAAGTTGAAGGGGGAGGACTGTGATGCCGAGTACGGAATACGATGCTATTGTAATAGGGGCAGGATTCGGAGGCAGCTCCTGTGCCGGACTGTTGGCGAAGAAGGGGCTCAAGGTATTGCTGCTGGAGAAAAATGCCCGTGCCGGCGGCAAGGCTATGTCCCTCTCCAAAAAAAGTTTCACTTATACAGCCTGGGTAGTTATCAGCGCCCCGACTCAGGGGACTTTGCTTGAGGTCGTGCTCAAGGAGTTGGGGATGGATGGCAAGGCGGAGATTGTAGCGCCGGGCGTACAGGGCACCAGGTTTAAGAACTCCAGGGGAAAGTTCGTCGTGGGACCTCAGCCTCCTCCGGGACAGGTGATGAATCCGGATGATATGTTCGATTGGCTGGAGGTGGGTGGGAAGGACAGGGAAGAAGCACTGAAGGTCTTCATGGAAATGACCATGATGCCTCCCCAGGAGATAGACAATCTGCATGACATCAGCTTCGCTGACTGGCTGAACCGCTGTAATGTCCATAAATCCTTATATGCATTCCTCATCGGTCCTGTATCGGACGGCTGCTTCATGGTTCCCGTAGATGCTCTGGCTGCTTCCGAAGCCATAAAGACACTGCAGGATGTCTTCCTGCGCAGCGGCGGCGTATTCTGCAAGGGCGGTTTTGGTAAGCTCGCCGATGCCTATGCTCAGGCGGTGGAGAAATACGGCGGTAAAGTGATAATGCGTGCCAGGGTGGAAAAAATTATGGTCGAAGACGGCAAGGTTAGCGGCGTTGTTACCGATAAGGGCGTCTACCATGCTCCTGTCGTAATCAGCAATGCCGGCATACAGCCTACGGTACTTAAGCTGGTTGGGGAAGAGCATTTCGACCGCAGCTATATCAACTATGTCAAGGAACTGGTTCCGTCCTGGGGAATGATGGGCACACGCTATTTTCTGAGCAAAAAGGTGGTTAAGGAACCCTACGGGGTTATTTTTACTCAGGATAGCACCTGGAACCTGCAGAAATGGCTCGAGGCGAAGAACGGCAAGATGCCCGATGAGGTTACCGTATGGTATGAGATTCCGGCAAATTACGATCCCAAAGCGGCACCGGCAGGTAAGCAGATGCTGATGACAGGTTTCTGGTGTCCTGCTGACCCCATGATAAGCGATAAGGAGAAAAAGAGATGGTGGGATAAGGGGGAGGAGATGCTGTTCCGGGCTATCCCCGAGTTGAAGAAGCACATCGAATTCAAAGAGAACTATTCCGCTCGCGAGGTCTCCTTGCTTACCCGAGAACACGTCCTTCCGGGACAAGGAGGCGAGTGTATAGGTCTGGGGCAGGTGATAGGACAGTGCGGCAAGTACAAGCCTTCGCCCAAGGCACCGATACAGGGATTGTTTTTCGTTGGTTGCGACGCCGGCGGCTACGGAGTCGGCATCCATCAGGCAGTGGACTCGGGTATCAATGTTGCCAACATGGTACATAAGCACCACCTGATGTATAAATCCATGAGTTGAAGCACGGGTTAAGTGCGTTAGTTAAACAACAAACCTGATTCCTCTTTACCTTAAGGGCGAAGAGGGATTAACAAGAGGAGTTATATATGACTGCAAGAGTGGGCATAGTGGCAGTAGGTCAAACGAAGTACTCCCCGAACAGGGCCGATGTCAGTGAGGAGGAACTGGCGTACGAGGCGGTAAAGCAAGTTCTGGAGTCTACAGGGCTTTCCTTATCCGATTTCGATGGCGCAGTGTCCTGCTCCCAGGATTTCTGGGACGGCAGAACGATATCGAACATGAATATTCAACGTATTGTGGGTGCTCACCTGAGCGATGAGGATAAAGTCTGTGAGGACGGCATTAATGCCGTCTATGCCGGAATGGCGAGGATTTTATCGGGGCACCATAAACTTGTTCTGGTTATGGCGCATACGAAGGAATCTCAGGCTGAGAAGAGCCTTATCGAAAACGCTGCCTTCGACCCGGCTATGCTCAGGCAGTTGGGTTTGGACTTCCTTTCGGCTGCTGCCATGCAGGCAAAACGCTACATGTACAAATATGGCATAACCGCCGAACAGTGCGCTGAGGTGGCGGTGAAAAACCGCGGCAATGCTAAGAGAAATCCCTTTGCCCAGGCTCCTCTGGATATTACAACGGAGGACGTCCTGAGTTCCAAAATACTGTCGTCTCCCATCAGGCTTCTCGATGCTAAGCCCATTTCGGATGGCGCCTGCGCAATGATTTTAACCACAGAGGAAAGGGCTAAAAAGCTCACCAGGAAACCGGTCTGGATACTGGGGGCGTCTTGCTGCTATGAGACGCATTATCTGGGAGATAGGGATTTGGCGGAATGCGACGCACTTGCCAAGGCGGCCCGGAAAGCATATAGCATGGCTGGTATCAGAAATCCTGTGAAAGAGATAGATGTTGCAGAGATATGCGAGGAGTACTCATACCAGGAGCTTATGTGGATGGAAGGGCTGGGTTTCTGCGGCAAGGGCGAAGCAGGTAAGTTCATTGATTCTGGAATTACCCAGATGGACGGCAAGCTGCCGGTGAATCCCTCCGGCGGGATGCTCCCCGGCAATCCAATCTGCGTGGCAGGAATGGCGCGAGTCGCTGAGGCAGTGTTACAGCTTCGCGGGGAAGCGGGAGACCGTCAGGTGAAGAATGCCCGGGTAGCCCTCGCCCATGGTGTTACCGGCGCCTGCGGACAGCATCATGGTGTGATGATTCTGGGCAGATAGTTGGAGGAGAAAAACATGCCTAATAGAGTAGCTATAGTAGGAATCGGACAAACATATCACACAAGCAAGCGTCCCGACGTCAACTATGCAGAGATGGTGAGAGAGGCTGTGGTGGCAGCCCTCGCCGATGCTCAGCTTAGCATCAAGGACATCGAGGCCGCGTTTATGGGCACTATGGAGACTTTTGAAGCTATCTATCTTCCTGACCTCGGGATGGCTGCTGAAGCAGGTTTCTTCGGTAAGCCTGGATTCAAGGTGGGGACAGGAGGCACCAGCGGTGCCTCGGTGGTAGCTGAGGGCTTTTACTTCGTTGCCTCAGGTCTGTTCGATGTGGCTCTCATCATCGGTTGCGAAAAACAAGATTGCGGCGATACGACTGCTGCCATCACGGCTGCTGCTACACCCATGTGGGGCAAAGGCTCTACTACGGGCGCTATCGGGGAGTTCGCCAAGCAGGCTCTGTCCTATATGAGGACATCGGGAGCTAAGGAAGAACACGCTGCCATGGTTCGTCTCAAGGCAGACAGAAATGCCTGCAGAAATCCCTATGCTCACCTAAAGCTCGGCTTGAAAAGCGTGGATGAGGTGCTTAAGTCATCCTACCTGGTCTGGCCGCTCAGGATATTGGACTTCTGCCCGCAGTCATGCGGGGCATGTGCACTTATTTTTGCCTCGGAGAAGAGGGCAAAGAAGATCACGAAAAAACCGGTATGGGTTGCCGATATTGAGACGGTGCATCAGGAGGTCTTCCGCGCCGGGGTATTCGGCGACCCCACAGGCAAAGAGACCTACACCCAGCATGTAGCCTGTGAGAGGCTTTACAAGCGCAACGGCATAACGAAGCCCCGCAGGGATATCGACATGGCTGAAATCTACGAGCCCTCGAATTGGGAGGAGTTGAATCTCTACGAACACTTCCACTTCTGCGGCAAGAACGAGGGCTGGAAGCTGATAGAGAAGGGAATAACCGAGATAGAAGGCGAGTTTCCGGTGAATCCCTCCGGCGGTGTGATAGCGACAAATCCCATTGGCGCCACACCCACCATTCGAGTTGCTGAGGCTGCGCTTCAAATACGCGGGGATGGCGGTGAACGTCAGGTGACCAGAGACGTAAAGACCGCTATCGCTACCGCCCTCGGAGGCCCCAACTGGACAGTTATGACTCTGCTCAAGAGGTCGTTATAGGAGGCGTGTGAATGGCTAAAAAAGTAACGAAGAAGACCCCTGACAAAGCTTCTAAAGAGGCTCCGAAGCCGGAGTATATCCACGTAAAATTCGACTTGCCCAGGCGCTATGACTGGTCAACCGGCAAGTATCTGGGGTACTTTTACGCGGAGGCGAAGGAGAACAAGAAAATCATGGGCAACCGCTGCCCTAAGTGCAAAGAGATATTATTGCCCCCGACCCCTGTCTGCGGCAGGTGCAAAGTGGATATGGGCTGGGACTGGGTAGAGCTGCCTCAAACGGGCACAGTATTCCAGTACACATATCTCGTTTTCCCTCTCTGGGACCCGCATTACGGTGAGAGGTGGGCTAATCCCTACGCCAGCGCTATCATCGAGCTTGATAACGGTGTTTTCTACAGGCACTGGCTCGAGGAGCAGGATAAAGAGAAGCTGAGAGAGGGAATGAGGGTAAAGGCTGTGTGGAAAGAGGACTACAACGAGCGCGGACAGGGGCCAGGAGACATCCTGTACTTCAAAGAGATCGGGAAAGAGTAGGAGGTCTAAAGATGGCGACAGTGACTGAAAAATTAGAAGGCATGGATGTCTGGCTTTATCACGGGCGTATATATATCCCGAATACTTATTCGGCGGGCGCTATTGGCAGCCGCTTTCTCATCGAACTGAGAGACAACAAGAGGATAATGGGTGCCAGATGCCCTGCCTGCAATCGTGTTTATGTGCCTGCGAGGTCGGTGTGCAAAGATTGTTTCGGTCAGTTGGATGAATTGGTGGAGGTGAGCAGCAGGGGAACTCTTCTCACCTATACTGTTTGCCAGCGAGGAAGTCGAGTTCAGCCGGTGGAAACACCGATTATATACGGAATTATTCAACTGGATGGTGCCGATAATGGCTTTGTGCACATGCTGGGCGAGGTTGAGCCTGAGCAACTGAGGATAGGTATGAGAGTTCAAGCGGTTTTCAAGGAAAAGCGCGAGGCAAGCATCCTGGACATTAAGTATTTTAAACCGCTTGGCTAACGAGCAGGAATTAGGGGGCGGGTTGCAAACCCGCCCCCTACAGGAATATCTGAGAAACGGGTTCGCGATTTGACAGTGCCTGATAGATAGAGTGGGAGTATAAAATGGAATTTGCACTGACGCCTGAACAGGAAAAATTCGTCCGAGACTTTCAACACTATCTGAAAAACCACATGACCCCTGAATTGATTGCAGACCTGGAAAAGGGGAAGACATATTCGGAATCTGAAGCATGCTGGAAGTTCATCAGACAGATGGGGCGCGACGGCTGGCTCGGAGTAGGCTGGCCCAAAGAGTTCGGCGGTCAGGGACGCTCTCCGCTTGAGCAGCACTTGTTCTATGAAATCGCCCATTATGAACATGCACCGTTGCCGGTTCTCCCTTTGAATACCGTAGGTCCGGCGCTGATGCGGTTCGGCAGCGAGGAGCAGAAACAGGAATTCCTGCCCCGAATACTGAGGGGTGAGATGGATATTTGCATAGGTTACACCGAGGCTGAGGCTGGTACCGACCTGGCATCCTTGAAAACCGCAGCCGTCAGGGACGGAGATTACTACATAATAAACGGTGCCAAGGTTTTCACCAGCCTGGCGCATACCGCCGATTATATCTGGCTTGCTGCCAGGACCGACCCCAAAGCCGCCAAGAAGCATCACGGTATTTCAGTTTTCTTGATTCCTATGACCACGCCCGGCATAACTATCAGACCGCTCCACACCATGCCCGGCGAGCGTAATAACTACACCTTCTATGACAATGTGAGGGTTCACAAGAGCTGTCTGGTCGGGGAGGAGAATAAGGGCTGGAAATACATCACCACGCAGCTCGATTTCGAGCGCATAATGCTGAGCCCCTCGTCGCCGATGAGACGCAACATCGAAGACACAATCAAGTGGGCTAAAGAGACCAGGGTTGACGGCACGGCGGTAATAGAGCAGCCCGGCGTCAAAACCAGGCTCGCTGAGCTGCTGATGGAAGTGGAAGTGCTCAAGATGCTCAACTACTACGTCGCCTGGCTGATAACCAACGGGGTCGTGCCTTATGCTGAGGCGTCGATGGTCAAGGTATTTGGCTCGGAATTGTATCAACGGGTCAACGGTACTCTATTGCAGATTATGGGGCAGTACGGGCAGTTGCAGGCTGGTTCGAAGTGGGCGCCGCTTAGAGGAAGAGTGGAAAAAGCCTTTAGGAGCGACATCGTGTTCATCTTCGGCGGCGGTGCCATCGAGGTGCAGAGGAATATCATAGCCCTTGCAGGTCTGGGGATGCCGCGCTCGTTTTAAAGAGCTTTGTTCCCATGTCGTTGCGAGGAACGCAGAGACGAAGCAATCTGGTGGGGTGGGGTGGAACTGAAAGCTGACCGCTGAGAGCTGAAGACTGAAAAAGAGATTCGGAGGTAAATCTGGATGAGCCAGGATATTTATGAAAGGCTTCAGAAAATGGTGGGAGAGGAGGCAGGGCCTTTCGAGGCGGCGGATGAGGTCAACAAAGCCATGATTCGACACTGGTGCGAGGCGATGGAGGACGCTAATCCGCTTTACTCGGACGAAAACTACGCTAAGAAAAGCAGGTACGGCGGTGTCATAGCACCACCGCAGATGGTGCAGGCTTACTGTATCCCGCCTCTCTGGCCCAAGAGGGTTCTGCCGGACCCGCAGGCGAAGGCTGTGAGAATGATGGACGAGGCGGGTTATGCCGGTGTCGTAGCCACTACTACCTCTCAGGAATACTTTAAGCCCATGCGAATCGGCGACAGGCTGAGCTATAAGATAAAGTTTGTCAGCGTTTCCCCTGAGAAGACTACCAGATTGGGGACAGGCCATTTCCTGACCTCGGAGTACACCTACACCAATCAAAAAGGCGAGGTGGTCTGTGTCCAGTCTTTCACCATTCTCAAATTTAAACCGGCGGTATAGAGAGGTTTGACATGACTGCTAAATCTATTTACTGGAACGATGTAAAAGAAGGCGATGCACTCCCCGCGCAGAAACGCGAGATAACCCGCACCACCGTGGTTGCCACAGCCATAGCTACCAGGGATTTTACCCCCGTGCACCACGACCATGAGGCTGCGCAAAAGTCGGGAGCCAATGACATTTTCCTGAACATACTGACCACCGGAGGGTTAATCGGGAAATACATGACCGACTGGAGCGGACCCGAGGCGCAATTGAAAAAAATGGTCATACGTCTCGGGGCTACCTGCTATCCCGGAGATATTCTGGTAAGCGGCGGCAAGGTGGTTAAAAAATACACTGCGGGCAGCGAGCATCTGGTTGATGTGGAATACAACTTCTCGGTGGCTATGGGTCCGCATGCGTGGGGAACTGTAACCATGGCTCTGCCCAATAAGGGCTAAGGAGGCATATCGATATGTATGACCAGTATCTTGCCCGAAGGTATCGGACAAGTGTGAGGCCGAGACCCGAGGATTACAAAATCAGGGACAATGTAGCCATAGTAGGTATAGGAGAAACGGAGTTCTCCAGGGATTCCGGCAGAAGCGAATGTCAGATGGCATGTGAAGCAATAAAGAAGGCTGCCGATGACGCCGGATTGAAACTGGAAGACATTGACGGCCTGGTTAAATTCGCTATGGACTACACGGACGAGATGCACATAGCTAGCACTCTTGGGATACCGAGATTGAACTACTTCGCTGAGTGCGGCTGGGGGGGTGGCGCCTGCTGCGCTACCATCGTGCATGCAGCGACTGCCATAGCGACAGGAGCCGCCAAGTACGTTGTTTGCTACAGGGGTATGAACGAACGCTCGGGACGTCGCTACGGTCGTGTGCCGGGTGTCGAGCAGGTGATGATTGCGCCCAACGACCATTACGGCTATATCATGCCCTTCGGCTTCGCAACACCGCCTTCATGGGTGGCTATGTTCGCCACAAGATATATACATGAGTTCGGAGCCACGCCAGAC